>NZ_CP180551.1:302909-605819 GCF_047778095.1 Neptuniibacter sp. QD48_11 | reverse complement strand
TACTTGAAGCCACCAAGTTAGCAATAGATGCAACCTGATCACGCTCTAGTTGACGCCCAGAGAATAACTCAAGGAATACAGATGCTGTCGGCTTACGAGTATCACGGATAAAGACAGTATCTTTTGGAATAGCTAAGTGAACACGCGCATTGCGCACAGCAGTCATACTGGAAATTGTCCGAGCCAATTCACCTTCAAGACCACGACGATATTTTGTCGTTTCCATGAACTGACTGGTGCCTAGGCTTTGCTCACGATCTAGAATTTCAAAGCCCACTGTTTTATCAGCAGTAAAACCTTCGGAAGCAAGCTTAAGTCTAGCCTGATGAACATATTCATCCGGAACCAAAATAGCTCGGCCATCTGCATCAAACTTGTAAGGAACATTATAAAGGCGGAGCTGCTCTATAATCTGGTTAGCATCAGAGAAATTAAGATTACTAAATAGAACACGCTGGTCTGGCTTTTGCGACCACAAAACAACAGCAAAACCAATAGCGACACTTGCCGCTAGACCAACCATCAAACCAATCTGCCTAACAATACTTAGCTTATTAAAGCCAAGCATTGGGCTTCCGCTTAATGTTTCTGCGCTATCTGCCACTGCCACTTATCCCATTAATTCTATTTATTGTTAGATTGGCATCTTCATTACGTCTTCATAGGCTGTAACCAATCGGTTACGCACCTGAGTCATCGCTTGAAACGAGACTGAAGCTTTTTCTGCAGCGATCATAACTTGTGGAAGATCGATCGTTGGATCTCCCTTCTCATATGCAACCGCCATTTTTTTGGCATCCGCTTGAGTTTCACTCACTGCGTCTACCGCATTCTTTAAAATATCACCGAAACCTGTACGATCAGAGGGCTTAACAACGCCTGGCTCAGAGACCATTCCCGACATCATTTCTGGAGATGCACTCTGCACTTGAGTCTTAATCGTTCTCATCTGCATTAGCACACTATTTATGTCAGCTCTATCTACCATAACCACACCCAACGGCAATTTATTGACATTATAAACAGTCAATTTACTTCATCAAGGCAAAAACCAAGAATAGCACGACATTTTTTTGTCTATTTATGCTTGATTTTACTTTTCATGTATAGATAAAAGCAAAAAACGGGCCAATGGCCCGCTATTCTTTTGACGTCTAATTAATAATGCGCTTCTGGTGGATCTCCATACTTAAGACGCACATACATCAACGCTACAGTTAGAGCATCGCCGATAGCGGTATGCCTCTCGAGCATTGGTATATCTAATTTTTTGGAAATCGTATCAAATCGTAGATCGACATTTCCGCCAACAGACTTCCATTTAATAATATCGTGATAAACGTGGGATAACTCAATCGCCTTATTCGGCAAGCCGAAACCAAATTGCGGTCGAATGAATTTATCCAACATACGGATATCGTAGTTAACGTAGTAACCCAGAATTGGACGATTTCCGACAAACTCTAAAACCTGCTCTAAGGCATCTTCAATATCGATACCTTCAGCTAAATCACTTTCACGTATCTTATGAATCTTAATAGACTCACCCGTCAGCGATTTAGGTGGCTTAAGTTTAATATCTAAACGATCACTCGTAAGAACCTTTTTACCTTTGATCTTAACCGCACCAATCGAGACAATTTCACCCTGCTTCACATCGAGACTAGTCGTTTCACAATCTAAAGAAACAACCTCATCGCCGTCGTAAGCATCAAACAGGTGAGCATATGGACCAGATTTATGGTCATGCTTCTCTTTTATTCTTCTTACCGCTCTGGGTATGATCATCAAAACTTACCCTCCAAGGTGGTATCTAAGCTCGAGGTGCTTTTTAAAGCCTTTAACAATATGTAACGCATCTCGTAGCAGCTCTCTTTCAAGCTTATCTAAGGACTGCAAATCAATAATATTCGGGGTTTGATCATGCCCCGTTTCACTGCTTTCCATACGCTTAACTTGCTGTCTTAATCGAAGGCTAATAAATAGACTCAAAGCCTCCGCTATCTCTCTACCATGTTTTTCTTTAAGCTGACCAAGCTCAGTCAAAGCCTCTATACGCTCAAAGGTATTTGTCACTTTGATGCGATGCTCTAGAGCTATTGTTCTAATCCCATGCACAATTGGGAAAATTCCGCCCTTTTTAATATCCAACTGACCTTTATCTTTTAAGTTACCAAAGAAAGTCAGAGGCGTATCAAACTCAAGAGAAGCTTTAGCGAAATGAGAGAAGAAGACATCATTATTACGTAGATGTCTCATAAACCAGTTTCGGCTAGCTTTAAAGATAGCTGGGTTACCTGCTACAGGCTTAGCATCAACAGCAATAGCTAGATTCATCTGCGAATCGCCATCACATCGATCAGCCCAATCACCTAACATTTGCGTCCAGCCACCCAGAGATTTAACCCAATCAGGATTCGATACCATGATGTTACCCGGGCAAGGAGGAAAGCCAAATTCGATCAAAGTCTGACTAAAACGATTCAGTGTTTCAGTCATCTCAGGCCAAACCAAACCATCCCTATGAATAATGGCGTTATCCTGGTCTGTTTTCATGATCTGCTCACCACGCCCTTCGGAACCCATCACTAACAGACACACATGCGGCTGCATATCACTTGGGATCATGATATTGAATAACTTAGCAATAATACGGCCGTTCATCGCGGCCAATAGATCCATCACAAATCGAGTTTTAACACCTTGTGATACAAGCGCCTTAATCAAATCATCCAAGCCTTTTTCAGCTTCTTTTAGATCTTCAACCGTTTGTGCGCGCTCGATTCGTAAACCAATCACATGAGAATGACTGGAGAAATAACTCAATACATCTGTCAGCTCAACAATGCCTGACATTTCTCCGTCTTTCATCACAACTACACGCTCTATATGCTGCTGAGTCATTATGATCAAAGCGTTAAACAGATAATCATCTGGCTTAACAGTGATTAAGCGATAGCTCGCGATTTCTGCTAAATCAGTATCCATCGCCAATTCATTAACCACCACAGCATCCAATAGATCCGTGCCGGTCACCATTCCGTAACGATTGCCACGTTTTACCAGAATACAATCCGCCTTTTTCTCACGCATAAGCAGAGTTGCTTCACGAATGGATGTACCTTCAAGGATAACCAGCGGTTCACGCACTAAACCATCAGAGACTTTGGCCAACATAAATTCGGCCATGTCCTGCTCTTTGCCGTGTTGCTGAACGATCTCCGTTTTAGCTGACAGGTTTTGCTGGAAGTAATCAGCAAATAAGCCGTTTGTAGACATAAGATCTAAAAGGATCTTAGTCGGTAAAATATGACAGATAGTCTCTTCTTCGGCGATAAAGTTGTGAATTGCTTTACCCCGAATAGCAGACCAACCGCCAAAATAATCCTCATTGGTATAGTGAACAAAAACATGTTCAGGTGTATCACTTCCCTCTTCCTGAACTTCGCTCTCCCCTACCTTTCCTTTAAAAATAACAAAGACACCTTCGGGCTCTTCACCCGCCGTCATGATGTACTCGCCTTTTTGGTAGTAACCAATATCTAGGCTTGAACGGAGTAAATCTTGCTCTTTCTCATCCAGTAAACTGAATGGCAAATTTGTCATTTTGAAAGAATCAGGCATTTCCAACATCCTCTTTGTAGGAAAAAGAAAAGGGCGCTCCAACCTACGCTGGGCGCCCTTTTTTAGATTTATCTAATCGATCTTAGTGATCGTGAGCAGCACCAGCACCACGTGGGATACGTAGATCTTCTACGATATCCTGGATTTCCTGTGGTGGTTCTTCAGTCATGTTGGATACTACGAAACCAACGATGATGTGAAGGATCGCACCTACAGTACCGAAGCCACCTGGAGAGATACCCATGATGTATTCAGATGGAGTACCGCCACCGAATGCGAAGTAGTACATGTAGCACATAGTAGTGATAAGACCTACTAGCATACCTGCAATCGCACCTTGAGAAGTGTGACGCTTCCAGAAGATACCCATGATGATAGCTGGGAATACGGACGCACATGCCAGACCGAAGGCTAGGGCTACAACCTGTGCCACGAAGCCTGGAGGGTTGATACCGAAGTAACCTGCGATACAGATTGCCACGATAGCAGCTAGACGAGCGTACATAAGCTCTTGCTTATCAGAGATATTTGGATTGATGGTTTTCTTCATCAAGTCATGCGAGATCGCTGTAGAGATTACCAACAGCAGACCTGCTGCAGTTGATAGTGCCGCAGCTACCGCACCAGCTGCTACCAGAGCAATTACCCAGTTTGGAAGCTGAGCGATATCTGGGTTAGCTAGTACCATGATGTCACGGTCTACGTATACTTCGTTAGCGAATGGCTGTTTAGCCGCATCAAACTCAGCATCTGTTTTCGCATTGCTAGTTAGACGCTGGCCGTATTCACCACGCTCTTCAGTGAACGCAGGTTTCTTAGAAGTGAATGCACCACCTGCAGCGTACTGCACTTTGCCGTCACCGTTACGGTCAGTCCAACCTAGAAGACCTGTATTCTCCCAGTTCTTGAACCATGCAGGCATTTCAGTGTACGCAGTACCTGTACCGTCAGCACCGTTAATAGTCTGGATAAGGTTTACACGACCGAAACCAGCTACACCAGGAACCGCAGTGTAAAGCAGCGCGATGAAGATTAGTGCCCAACCAGCAGATAGACGAGCATCTTTTACGCGAGGTACTGTGAAGAAACGTACGATTACGTGTGGAAGACCAGCAGTACCACACATCAATGCAACTGTTAGGAAGAATAGATCGATAGTCGATTTCTTACCGTCAGTGTACTGATGGAAGCCAAGATCTACTGACAATTGGTCGAGAGTAGCCAATACAGACATACCACTGTCCAGAGTCGCACCCAAACCAATTTGTGGTAGGAAGTGACCTGTTACCTGAGCAGATAGGAAGAATGCTGGTACTGTGAACGCAAGAATCAATACAACGTACTGAGCAACCTGAGTATAAGTAATACCTTTCATGCCACCTAGTACAGCGTAGAAGAATACGATCGCCATACCGATAACTACACCAGTGTTGATGTCAACGTGTAGGTAACGAGAGAATACGATACCAACACCACGCATCTGACCAGCTACGTAAGTGAAAGAGATTACGATAGTACAAACTACTGCGATTGTACGTGCAGTAGAAGAGTAGTAACGGTCACCGATGAAGTCAGGCACTGTGAACTTACCAAACTTACGTAGGTAAGGTGCTAGCAATAGCGCTAGTAGTACGTAACCACCAGTCCAGCCCATTAGATAAGCAGAACCGTCACGGCCAACGAAGGAAACCAAGCCAGCCAGGGAGATAAACGATGCAGCAGACATCCAGTCAGCAGCAGTCGCCATACCGTTAGCAACCGGTGGTACACCACCGCCCGCAACGTAGAATTCTTTAGTCGATCCTGCACGCGCCCATATCGCAATACCGATATATAGCGCAAAGGAGCCGCCTACAAAGAGAAATGTTAAAACGTCGAGACTCATAGCAATGCCGTCCTAATAGAAATTATTATTGTTATTCGTGAACGTCATACTTCTCGTCAAGCTTGTTCATGCTGAACACGTATGTCCAGATCAAGATGACGAATACGAAGATTGACCCTTGCTGGCCGAACCAGAAACCTAGTGGGAAGCCGAAGAACGGAATCGCATTAAGCTGTTCGACAAACAAGATCGCGCAGCCGTAGGAAACTACGAACCAAATCGCGAGGTGAGTCATAATGATGCGCAAGTTTTCACGCCAGTAGGCTTGCGCCTGCTCATTACTGATTGACATAACACCATCCTTATTTTTGTTATTTAAAAATTGGTGAAAATTTAAGACTGTAAGAGACTAACAAACAGCGCAGCCAAACAAAGCTAAACTTTAGTCGACTCAACTTTCCTCTAAGCTATTAAAAAATCGCTTCAAAGCGCCGTATTACGGCATTTTCTCGATATTGAGTAGTAAAAGGCCACTCAAGACTCTAGACAAAGGTATTAACACTGCCGACCCTAATTTAGAAAAGCCATAGCTACACCATTCAGACAATTGTTGGGTTCCTGTCAAAATTAAGTAAACTAGCTACACATCTGTTTTTACTATTCACTAAGGAATGCAAGATGCTTTCTGGCTGGTCGATAATTCTTATTTCATTCACCTACCTTGGCCTTTTATTCGCCATCGCACACTACGGTGATAAAAGCGCACAAAAGAATGATCGCATTATCAGCAGACCGATTATCTACTCCCTATCTCTTGCCGTTTACTGCTCTTCGTGGACTTTTTACGGCGCTGTAGGGCGCGCAACCACCAGCGGCTGGGAATTTCTTGCGACCTACTTAGGCCCTGTCATTGTATTTATCTTTGGTTGGCGCCTGATCGAGAAGATGATTCTTATCAGTAAGCAGCAGAACATCACAACAATTTCAGACTTTATTTCTTCCCGATATGGCAAAAGCCAAGCCTTAGCAGTGCTCGTTACCATCATTGCGGTTACAGGCACTATGCCTTACATCGCCATGCAGCTTAAAGCGGTGGCAATCAGTTATAACGCGCTTACACCTGGGACAGAAGAAGTTATCAGTAAGGGTAGTGATACTGCTCTTTTCGTAGCGATTGTCATGGCGATCTTCGCCATACTATTTGGTACTCGGCAGATTGATGCCACAGAACACCACGAAGGCCTAGTCTTAGCGGTCGCCTTTGAATCCATCGTCAAACTTACCGCATTTATTGCGGTAGGCATTTTCGTCATGTTGGAAGTTTTTGATGGCTTTGAAGACCTCGCTTACAACATAGCCACTCAGCTTAATAACAATTCCAATTACTCGTCATTTCTAGACGACAGTTTTTTGACAGAGATATTACTCGCCTGCGCAGCGGTAATCTGCTTACCACGGCAGTTCCACGTAACAATTGTAGAGAACACCAATACAGGCCACTTAAAACTAGCTCGCTGGCTGTTTCCGATCTACCTAATCCTTTTAGCAATCTTTGTACTACCTATCGCTACGGCAGGCATGCTGTATTTCGAGAACACCAGCGTTGATGCAGACACTTATGTTTTGATGCTACCCCTAGCTGCAGACTATAAAGAGCTCGCCACCTTTGCTTTCATTGGTGGCCTGTCAGCATCTACCAGTATGGTTATTGTTGCCAGCATCACCTTATCCACAATGGTCTGTAACGACATCGTGATGCCACTACTTTTCCGTATTTCTTGGCTTCGTTTATCCGACACTAACGATGTCGGCGCACTCCTACTCAAAGTCCGTCGAATCACCATCATGTGCTTAATGATTCTGGCGTACTTCTACTATCGAATTTTGGGTGAACAATCCCCTCTCGCCTCATTCGGCCTACTTGCTTTTGTTGCAGCAGCACAATTCCTCCCAGCGATTGTTGGTGGCATATATTGGAAGGCGGGGTCTCGTCACGGAGTACTTGCAGGCTTAACAGGCGGATTCCTTTTATGGCTATACACATTAGTACTACCATCATTCAGTGAAGCAGGCTTGCTTGGCCCCGAATACTTAAATAACAGCATTTTTGGGATTGAGTGGCTAAAACCCACTCAGCTATTCGGCATCGAAGGCTTGGAACCTCTAACTCACGGCGTTTTCTGGTCCCTATTCTTCAATACCGCGCTGTATTTCTTAGTCTCTAAATATACAAGCTTGCGCCTTGTTGACCGAATTCAAGCAAGCGCCTTTGTCGATGTTTACAACAAAGATTTAACCGAAGCTACACGCCAATATGGGCAGGTAACAGTCGGTGATCTACAGATGCTAACAGAGCGTTTTTTAGGCATAAGCAGAACCCAACATTCCTTTACTGGCTTCGCATTGCAACATGGAGAAGAACCCCCTTTATCAGGCGATAAAGCGACCCCTGAATTAGTGCAATTTACTGAACGTCTTTTAGCCGGTGTAATTGGTGCATCTTCCGCGCGTATCGTCTTAGCCTCAACTTTACGCGGCAAGGACATGCATATCGGCGATGTCGTAACCATTGTTGATGAAGCTTCACAGGCACTGCGATTCAACCGCTCACTCCTGCAATCAACCATTGAAAACATCAGTTTAGGTATCAGCGTAGTGGACCAGCAAATGCGACTTGTTGCCTGGAACCGCGTATACGTGGAGATGTTTGATTACCCTGAAGGCCTCATCTGCGTTGGCCGCCCGATCGAGGAAGTGTTTCGTTATAACGCCATGAAAGGCGAATACGGCCCAGGCAACAACGACGAACAAGTGACTAAACGCTTAAAAGTCCTGAAATCAGGTAAACGACATAGTTATGAGCGTTTCCGCCCGGACGGCACCGTTCTTGAAGTACGTGGTAATCCAATGCCAAATGGCGGCTATGTTAATACTTATATGGATATCACCAACCATAAACATGTCGAAGAGGCACTAAGGGAAAGCGAGCAGAACATTAGAATCTATACCGACAATGTGCCAGTACTGATTGCTTATCTCGATCCAGAGAGACGCTACCTGTTCATCAACAAAGCCTATGCTGACACCTTTGGCCTTGATCGCAATACCATCTCAGGCCAACCTTGCTACAAAACGATGTCTGAAGATGAGTATGAGCTCAGGAGCCCTTACATTACTGCGGCACTCGCAGGTAAACGCCAGCGTTTTGAAACCACACTCCCAAGTGACAGCGGGCAACCCCGCTACGCAGAAGTAAAATACATTCCGCACATTGGTGAATATGGCGATGTATTGGGTTACTTCACTCTCTACCAAGACATCACTGAGCGTCGTAAAGCTGAGCTAGCGCTAAAGGAAACTAATGAAACACTAGAACAACGTGTACGCGAGCGCACACATGCACTCTCTGTTGTTAACAAAGAGCTACGAAAAGAAAACACGATTCGCTCGCTAATGGAGGATGAGCTTCGCCAAGCCAAGTCCGATGCCGATGATGCAAACCTCGGTAAAACACGCTTCCTAGCTTCAGCAAGCCACGACTTACTACAGCCATTAAACGCTGCACGATTATTCACATCTGCATTAGCTCAACAAAGCCATAGCGATGAGACCAGCCAACTCGTAGAAAACCTTAATGGCTCACTTACCGCTGCTGAAGAACTAATTACCGCGATCCTAGATATATCCAAACTGGATGCTGGCGCTCTTGCACCATCCATTACGGATTTTTCTCTGGATGATATGTTCAGTGCGTTAAATACTGAATTTACCGCAGTCGCCGATAAAAAGTCGCTGAAGTTCCAAACTGTACAATGCAACAAGGTTGTACGCTCGGACCAACAGCTCCTAAGACGAATCATCCAAAACTTCCTATCGAACGCTATGCGCTATACACAAGAAGGCAAGATCCTTCTTGGCTGTCGTAGACGTAAAAACATGCTGAGAATCGAAGTCTGGGATACAGGCGTAGGTATAGCTGAAGACAAAATCAAAGAGGTCTTTGAAGAGTTCAGACGTATCGATAACCCTAAGCACTCTCAGGTACAAGGCCTAGGCCTCGGGCTTGCGATTACAGAACGAATTGCTCGCATGCTGGGCCACAAGCTTAATGTACGCTCTTGGCCAACTAAAGGCACCGTATTCAGCGTAGAGATCCCACTTGGCGACAGCACTAAAGCAGTTAAACCAAAGCCTGAAAAACGCGGCTGGATTCGCAGCAAGGGTTTAAATGGCATTCGAGCAATAGTGATCGACAACGAACCTAAGATTCTAGAAGGTATGTCTGCATTACTTAACGGCTGGGGCTGTGACGTTAAAGTCGCCCTTTCTTCGAAAGAAGCAACTGACATTGTCAAATCAGAGGAATTCCAGCCAGAGATCATTCTAGCTGATTACCACCTCTCTGAAACGCTAACAGGCATTATGGCACTAAATGACCTTGCTCCACTGCTGGAAAAACCAGTGCCAAGCATCGTTATTACGGCTGACCGCACTGAAGAAGTGAAGAACGAAATCCAAGATCACGGATCGCAATTATTAACCAAGCCTATTCGCCCTGCGGCATTACGAGCAATGATCAATAAAACCATTGCAACAGCTCGCGCCAGCGAAGCTGAAAACGAATAATCCACAGACAAATAGAACCAACAAAAAAGGCGCCATAGGCGCCTTTTTTAAAATCTTATTCTTGAGCATTACTCAAGATCAGTTTTAGGTGGTTCCACACCTAAACGCTGAGCAGCAATCACTGCTTGAGTACGACTATGAACACCCAGCTTACGTAAAATAGCTGTTACGTGCGCTTTGATTGTCGCTTCAGAAACGTTTAACTCATAAGCGATCTGCTTGTTTAACAAGCCTTCTGTCAACATCGTCAGCACTCGGAACTGCTGAGGTGTTAATGCAGACAATGCAGCAGCGAATTTCTGATCATCTTCGCTTACATCACCTAAGTTATCAGCCACTTCTTGAGGCAGCCATTCTTCACCTTCAAGCACAGCAACAATCGCTTCTCCGATCGTTTCCAGAGGAGCCGATTTCGGGATAAAACCAGAAGCACCGTAATCAATCGCACGCTTCATCACATGCGGCTGCTCACTGCCAGATACAACCACAACTGGAATCCCCGGGTTTTGACCACGCAAAAATACCAACCCAGAAAAGCCATTAGTGCCTGGCATATGAATATCTAATAACACCAAATCTGCATCTGAGTGCTGATCCACGGCTTCCTGCACTGCAGCCAACGAATCCGCTTCGATTGTTTCTACACCAGGCATAGCCTGAGTAACAGCCTGTTTCAAAGCTGCACGGAACAACGGATGATCATCTGCAATAATAATTTTTTGTGCTAACTGCATGCGTTCACTTCCCCCTTAAGAACCCTGTGACGAACGCCAACCGTTAATGAACGGTTAATCCAGTGAAGAGAATACCACTATAAAACAAAAAACTCCCGCAAGTCTCGGGTAATCCGCGACTTACAGGAGTTTTTTCAGACTAATTTATAAGAAAAATTAGTCCTGACGGTTCATGCGGTTTTCAATTAGGTCATCTACTACAGATGGATCTGCAAGTGTAGAAGTATCACCTAAAGCACCGAAATCATCTTCAGCGATCTTACGAAGGATACGGCGCATGATCTTACCAGAACGAGTCTTCGGCATGCCTGGCGCGAATTGAATCAAGTCTGGAGATGCGATCGGACCGATCTCAGAACGTACGTGCATACGCAGCTCTTTAAGCAGCTCGTCAGACTGCTCGAAACCAGACTGTAGAGTTACGTAAACGTAGATGCCCTGCCCCTTAACTTCGTGCGGGTAGCCAACTACTGCTGCTTCAGCAACCGCTTCGTGAGCTACTAGTGCAGACTCAACTTCCGCAGTACCCATACGATGTCCAGATACGTTGATTACGTCATCTACACGACCTGTGATCCAGTAGTAACCGTCTTCATCACGACGACAACCATCACCAGTAGTGTATACACCTTTGTATGTAGAGAAGTAAGTTTGGATAAAGCGCTCGTGATCACCCCAGATAGAACGAGCCTGAGATGGCCAAGAATCTTTAATTACTAGGTTACCGTCAGTCGCACCTTCCAACTCGTTACCATCAGCATCTAGAAGTGCTGGCTGAATACCGAAGAATGGACGAGACGCAGCACCTGGCTTAGCTGCTGTAGCACCTGGCAGAGGAAGAATCATCATGCCGCCAGTTTCAGTCTGCCACCAAGTATCAACGATTGGGCAACGACCCTGACCGATAATACGGTGGTACCATTCCCAAGCTTCTGGGTTGATTGGCTCACCTACAGAACCAAGGATACGTAGTGTAGATAGATCAGAATCACCTAGTACATCTTCACCTTGCTGCATCAAAGCACGGATAGCTGTTGGCGCAGTGTAGAATTGGTTAACTTTGTGTTTTTCGATAACGCGGCCGAAGCGGCTGTTATCTGGGTAGCTTGGAACACCTTCAAACATTAGAGAAGTTGCACCGTTAGCTAGTGGTCCGTATACGATGTAAGAGTGACCAGTTACCCAACCTACGTCTGCAGTACACCAGTAGATATCGCCTTCTTTGTAATCGAAAGCGTACTCGTGAGTCATGGAAGCGTAAACCATGTAACCACCAGTAGTGTGCTTCAGACCTTTTGGCGCACCAGTAGAACCAGACGTGTAAAGAATGAACATTGGATCTTCAGCGTTCATCTCTTCAGCAGGGCAATCAGCAGATGCTTCAGCTACTAGATCTTCGTACCAAACATCAACATTGCTATCCCAAGCAACATCTTGCTCAACGCGCTTAACAACGATTACGCTTTCAACATGCGCTTTAGCTGCATCATGTTCCAATGCTTTGTCTACGTTTGCTTTAAGTGGAACAGACTTGCCCGCACGTAAAGAGTAGTTAGACGTTACAACAACTTTAGACTTCGCACCTTCGATACGAGCTGCTAGTGCTTCAGGAGAGAAACCACCAAATACGATAGAGTGGACAGCACCAATACGAGTACATGCCAACATAGCTACAGCAGCTTCTGGAATCATAGGCATGTAAAGAGTTACAACATCGCCTTTCTCTACGCCACGAGCTTTAAGAGCGTTAGCAAATTTACAAACGCGCTCATGAAGATCACGGTAAGTGATATTTTCAGATTCGCTTGGATCATCACCTTCCCAGATGATAGCAACCTGATCACCACGAGTTTCTAGGTGGCGATCAAGACAGTTATGAGAAGCATTCAACGTACCATCTTCGTACCAACGAATATCTACATTGTGCGGATCGAAAGTGGTGTTTTTAACTTTAGTGTATGGCTTAAACCAATCCAGGCGCTTACCTGCTTCACCCCAGAATGCATCCGGATCGTTAACTGATTGCTCATACATCGCTTCATATTTTTCGTTGTCGATGTGCGCGTTTGCCGCAATCTCCGGACTTACTGGATATACCTTTTCACTCATCGTGATGCCCTTAGCTTGATTGTTTTAGTTCTAAAATAACCCCAGATCGCTCTACTCTAATATTATTATTCTACGAGACAGTTTGAGGCTTTATATCAGTACCTAGATTTATACAGAAGGGGTAGCAGGGCTCTGAATTAGACATTGGTATATCCGGTGTAAGACCTTAGTCTCTACAAGCTTTTTTTCAGGGCTCGAAAATGAGCTCTTTTCAAGCCTTCTAACGACCAAGTAATTTATCTAAGTCCAAACCTTGTTCACGCATCTTAGCCAGCTTGTATCGCAGAGTACGCGGGCTTATCCCGAGATTTTCCGCCGCCTCTTTACGACTTCCGTGCGTCGCTTTTAAGGCATCAATAATCAGCTGAAATTCGCGCTGCCGAACGCCCTCGCCCAACTGTCCTGAAAGATCTTCATCTTGAGCAGTTTGTTGACTCATGTCAGGTACAGCTGCCTCCGAAATATCTTCAGGATTAAGCATAAGGTCCGCAACACCGATCTCTGTACCGGATTGAAGTATCAAAGCACGCTGTACAACATTGTCTAATTCTCGAACATTACCCGGCCAAGAATAATCGGTCATCAAACGCTTAACATCATCAGACAAGGCGACGGATGTACGCTGCATTTTCTGGCAATACTTACTAAACAAGCGCTCAGCTAATGGCACAATATCCGCCGAACGCTCACGCAAAGGCTTCCATTGCAATGGGAATACATTCAGGCGATAAAAGAGATCTTCTCGGAATTTACCTTCGGCAACGTAGCTATCTAATTTACGGTTTGTGGTAGCTAATACACGCACATTGAGTTTGATAACTTTACGTCCACCAATACGCTCTACTTCTTGCTCTTGCAGCACGCGAAGTAACTTTGCCTGCAAACCAAGATCCATCTCTGAGATCTCATCCAGCAATAAAGTACCGCCATCAGCCTGTTCAAACTTACCGGGTGCACTCGCATAGGCCCCCGTAAAAGCCCCTTTCTCATGACCAAACAAGGTGGCTTCAAGCATATTTTCAGGGATTGCCGCACAGTTAATTGCAATAAATGGTTTTTTAGCCCGTGAAGAGTGATTGTGGATATATTGAGCCAACACCTCTTTACCCGTACCGGACTCTCCAGAGATCAGTACAGTAGAATCTGATGCAGCAACACGACGCGCCAACTGCAGCAATTGCTGACTGCTAGGCTCTTCAGCAATTGGCTGCTCCATCTCACTTGTGACCGTTTCCCCTACCGCAAATCTGCGCACTGACGAGATTAAGGCTTCGGAATCAAACGGCTTCATTAAGTAATCGACAGCACCGGCTTTGATGGCCTCTACCGCTTTGCTTACTTGCCCAAAAGCAGTAATCAACATGACCGGCAATGCAGGGTAAGTTTCGTGAATCTTATCTAACAACTGATGCCCATCCATACCCGGCATATTGACATCGGTTACTACCATAGCCACCTGCTGACGCGTCAAAATATCCAAAGCTGTTTCAGCATCCTCTGCTTCCAGATATTCAAAACCCGCCAATTCCAATGTATCGCAAAGTGCTTCGCGTAACTCGTTATCGTCTTCAACTATTAATATACGATTAGCCATTGCAGATCTTTTAACCCTCATCCGAAGCAGACGTTATAGCCGGCAAAATTAGACTGGCAACTGTTCCCTGACCCGGCAGAGAATTAAGTAAAAATTGACCATGATGAGCATGCGCTACAACTTGAGCTACAGCTAAGCCCAATCCTGTACCATGGGATTTGGTGGTATAAAATGGTTCGAGCGCACGCTTCAATTCATCTGCGTCCATTCCTGGCCCTTGGTCAATTACATCAATGCGCAATTTTCCCTCCTGATCAGCAACACGAACCATCAACTCAGCCCCTTTACCGCAAGCTTGCAAAGCATTCTCAATCAAATTACTACAAACACCTAAAAGGGCTTCTTTATTACACTGCAAATTATATTCGGGCACAGTGTTCACACAGTCACAATCAGCATCGTAGTTTACTAATGGCACATCAAGCATATCTTCTAGTTCAGCCATCAGTGCTTTAGAGCTTACCTGCTCATCCAAGCGCATTTCACCACGCGCAAAAATTAACATATCCCTAACTTGCTGCTCTAAATTAGTCAGGCGAGATTTGGCTTTAGAGGCAAATTTCTGACGCTGTTCTTGTAATAGATCAGGGCGATTCAGATGATCAACATAGAGCAAGGCCGCCGAAAGAGGCGTTCGAATCTGATGAGCAAGCGACGCCATCATCCGCCCCATTTCAGATAGACGCTGATAATGAGAAAGACGGCCCTGAAGGAGACGAGTTTCAGTCTGATCCGTCAAAACCACTAACTGACCCGGTTCGTTATCCATCGCTCGCGTCATCAAACTAACTTTACGACCATCTTTTAATGAGACTTCATGACCATCATCATTTTGAGGAGCAAAGCTACGTTCAATTATCTTAAACCACGGCTGTCCTTTGATAGGAGAACCCAACAAGTTCTCGGCTACCGAATTAACTTCAGAAATCACCCCGGAACCATCAATAATAACGACACCAACAGGCATCACGGATAATAGATGTTGAAAGCGATCATTCAGCTGTTGGCTATTCTGGCTTTTAGTTGCTTCAAGTTGAGCCAATTTTGCTTTACTAGCAGACAGTTCACTCTCTAATTGCTCTATGCGCTGTAGATAATCTTGTTCACTAGACATATTACTTACGCTGCATCCCATATTTACGCATTTTCTCTACCAAAGTAGTCCGTCGGATATTTAACGTCTCCGCAGCTCGCGCAACCACATTGTCATTTACAGCAAGCGCTTGTTCCAATAACCGCTGCTCGATCGTTTCCAAATGCTTTTTAAGATCAATACCTTCATCTGGAAGCTTATCCAGTTCCAAAGTGTGAGGGATGCCAACTCCTTCTACTGAAACAGCATTTTCGGCTTGCTCATATGCTTGCTCATATAATTCAGGATTTGGCTCAGGAACATTCTGGAATTTAGATGGCAGCTCAGAAACACCAACCACGCCGTTCGGGTAAAGGATCGCCATACGCTCAATTAAGTTGGAAAGCTCGCGCACATTGCCTGGCCAAGGATGCAATTGCAGAGAGATGATCGCGCTATTTTGAAAACGCACCGAATCCAAACCTTGCTCAGGAAGACGACGCGACAACTCTTCCAAAAGCAGATGCAGATCACCTACTCGCTCCCTAAGCGGAGGCATTTCTATAGGAAAAACATTCAAACGGTAATACAAATCTTCCCTAAACTCGCCCGTTTCGATCATCTCTTCCAAGTTTTTATGCGTAGCAGCGATCACTCGAATATCAGCGTCTAAGGTTTTGGTTCCACCAATACGCTCAAACTTTCGCTCCTGCAGTACTCGAAGTAACTTAACCTGCATAGGCAACGGCATATCGCCGACTTCATCAAGGAATAGCGTACCACCTTGAGCCAGTTCAAAACGTCCAGGCCGGCTAGATACAGCTCCAGTAAATGCGCCTTTTTCGTGACCAAACAACTCACTCTCAAGAAGGTCAGCAGGAATTGCCCCACAGTTAATTGGAACAAATGGTCCATCTTTGCGCACAGAGTGATCATGCAGGCTTCGAGCAACAACCTCTTTGCCTGTGCCAGACTCACCAGTAATCAATACATTTACATCTCTTCCAGCCACTTGAGACATCGCTCGCCTGACTTGCAACATTGGCTGGCTGACACCCACCAATCCAGAGAAAAGGTCTACTTGTCCAAGTGATGCATCACCCGCTTGCAAGCTAAACAACTGCGCTCGATGCAAACAATCTAACAACTGCTGATAATTAAACGGAACAGAAAGCTGTCCAACCACACATTGACGCAAGGAATCGGGCAGTTCTGCAACCTCTGACCACTCGTCCAACGTCACAACAGCAATAGAGTCAAACTTATCTTGAAGATCTTTAACAAGCTTTTCTAAAGAGATAGGTAGCTGACTTTGACCTAGCAGCACTAAACTGACCTGAGCTTGATCAATATCACTACTTGATTGAAACCAATCAACAAAACCGCAAAATTCACACGGTTGATCGAGAAAAGAAAAAGCGGAACTCAAAAGCCCCCGCCGACTTAGATCATCATCTATGACTAAAACCGAAGACATGCCTAACCATTATTAAAAGCTACTTGTTAATAATGGTAATAATTAACCCCTGACGAAAAAAATGTCAATAAAATGTCACGAAGATAAAAGCAAAACGCTTCAGTTATTTTTTTGACACAAAAGACACCCATGAACAAAAAAGGCCGCATCTCTGCGACCTTTTTTGTAATTACCAACAGCATTACTACTTAACTTTCACCTATTTGAATATCATTCGGCATCTCAGACCACCCCTGTCTGATTTCCAACATTAGATTCATCACTTCCTGGACCTTTTCAGCATTATTCTCTCGATTAGCTTGCATAACAGAGCGCAACATATAGTCATAAAGTCCATCTAAATTTGCAGCAACCTCTCCCCCCTCTTCAAGGTCAAGACTTCCGCGGAGACCTACTATAATCTCGGAGGCCTTATTAAGATGCTGAGTTCTGTCTTCAATACTATCTCGCTCTATTGCTCCCTTTGCCTTTGCGAGCGCCCCCATGGCACCATCGAACAACATAGAAATTAGCTTGTGAGGACTTGCAGTTTCTATAGTCGCACGCAGATCAACACTTTGATACTGCTTAAGGGCATTTAAATTAACAGCCATGCAAACACCTTAAAAATTAGTTTAAGTACACTTTATTATACTGAATAGTCGGCACAAAGAGAGCTTCCTTTAATGATCTTGCGTCTGATAAGCTACAATTCATTAGACCTTTTATTCCGTAAGCCATTCAAATCAGGGCTAAAATATTCATTAATGCAGAAATATGGTCGATATAAATATTAAGTATTCATTTGGATAGACAACATAATGTTCGATGATCAATCAATACTCATTACTGGTGGAACAGGCTCATTCGGCAGAAAGTACACAGAAACTCTTCTAAGCCGATTCAAGCCCAAAAAAATCATTATCTATTCAAGGGACGAGCTTAAACAATTTGAAATGCAGCAAGAGTTCAATGCCCCGTGCATGCGTTATTTTATAGGTGACGTCCGCGACAAGGAAAGATTGAGGCAAGCAATGCAGAATGTAGACTATGTCATTCACGCAGCTGCTTTAAAACAAGTACCAGCCGCTGAATACAATCCAACAGAGTGCATCAGAACCAACATCCACGGCGCAGAAAATGTTATTCGTGCTGCTTTAGAAAATGACGTTAAAAAAGTTATTGCCTTATCCACTGATAAGGCAGCAAACCCCATCAACCTTTACGGGGCAACAAAACTAGCTTCTGACAAATTATTTGTAGCAGCAAACAATATGGCCGGCGGGCATCCTACTCGATTTAGTGTTGTGCGCTATGGTAATGTAGTAGGTTCACGGGGATCTGTCGTTCCTTTCTTCAAAAAACTTATTGAAGATGACAACAAAACACTACCTATTACTGATACAGACATGACGCGCTTCTGGATCACTCTACAAGATGGCGTAGATTTTGTTCTAACAAACTTTGCAAGAATGAGTGGCGGTGAAATTTTTGTGCCAAAAATACCGTCCGTACGCATCACCGATTTAGCCAAAGCTATGGCACCGAACCTTAAACAAGAGATCATTGGTATTCGCCCTGGCGAAAAGGTCCATGAAATCATGTGCCCTTCTGATGACTCGCATCTCACACTTCAGTTTGACGACCATTTCGTTCTTCGCCCCTCAATTATTCTTAATGATGTCAACAATGACTTCTCGACCAATAACCTTGGAGAGGTCGGTACCCCTGTATCCCAAGGCTTTGAGTACAATTCAGGCACTAATGAAGAATTTCTGAGCATAAAGGAAATCCAAGACCTCAATAAAAAGCTGGGCTTCTAATCAATGATTCCTTATGGCACACAAGATATTACACAAGAAGATATTGAAGCCGTAACCAAAACTCTCAAGTCAGCTTTTTTGACTCAAGGCCCGAAAGTTTCTGAATTTGAAAGCTCAATAGCGAATTATTGCGGTAGCTCCCACGCTATAGCCACAAACAGCGCGACCTCCGCACTGCATATTGCTTGCCTTGCTCTAGGCCTATCTAAAGGAGATCATCTATGGACTTCCCCAAACTCCTTTGTAGCCAGTGCTAATTGCGGTCTATATTGTGGTGCAAGTGTTGATTTTGTCGATATTGAACTGACACATTTCAATTTATGCCCAGACGCACTCAGACAAAAATTGATCGAAGCCGAAAAACTCAATCAGCTCCCTAAAATTTTGGTCGTTGTCGATTTTGCAGGCGAACCTTGTAATATGGCAACGATTAGCAATCTAGCAAAGCAATATAACATTAAAGTCATTGAAGATGCATCTCACGCCATTGGCTCAAGATACCAAAATATAAGAACCGGCTCAGGTGAGTATAGTGACATTACTATTTTCAGCTTCCACCCAGTCAAAATCATTACGTCTGGCGAAGGAGGATGCGCTGTAACTAACGATCAGACTTTAGCTAAAAGAATGCGCTCGCTCATGAGCCATGGAATTACCAGAGACTCTCAATTGCTCAAGAATAACGATGGACCTTGGTACTATGAGCAGCAAGACCTCGGCTTTAATTACAGAATGACAGATATCCATGCAGCTCTAGGCCTAGAGCAACTAAAACGTATAGATCAATACATTAAAACACGACATGCCATAGCTGATCATTACGAAGAACTTTTATCCGACCTACCAATACAACTCCCTTCAAGGCGGAAAACAAGCCTCTCATCTCTTCATCTGTATCCCATACAGCTCCAAGATGATACTCCCATTGACCGTTTAACACTTTTTAATCAACTACGTGAAGACGGCATTGGCGTAAACGTTCACTATATTCCCATTCATCTTCAGCCATACTACAAGAACTTAGGTTTTGCTAAAGGTGATTACCCAAATGCCGAAAAATATTACGAAAGAGCGATAACCATCCCTCTTCACCCTAAGCTATCTCAAACAGAGATCGCATATATCAGTGATTCTTTACATAAGTATCTGAAACCGTAGTATTCTTGTTATTGAGTTATCGTTACAAAGGCGATCTATGAAGCTAGCAGTCATTCCCGCGCGAGGTGGTAGTAAACGTATACCTCGCAAAAATATCAGACAGTTTTGCGGAAAGCCGATGATCGCTTGGTCGATCGAGATAGCTCAGCGCTCAGGTTTATTTGACAGAATTATCGTGTCTACAGATGATACAGAGATCGCCGAGATAGCGTCTGAGCATGGTGCCGAAGTTCCTTTCTTGCGCCCAGCAGATATATCCGATGATTTTACGGGTACCGCTGAAGTAGTCCAACATGCTATTCAAAATATACAGAGCAAAGGTCATCAGGTAGACGATGTTTGCTGTATTTATGCGACTGCGCCCTTTGCTCGTTCAGAGGATATTGAGAAAGCCTACCAAGAGTTGGGTAATGGTTGGTCCTACGTGATTCCAGCTTGTGAATTCAATGCCCCTATCTTTAGGTCTTTTCAGCGGTATGATGATGGCAGTATAGAAATGCTCTATCCGGATAAATTTGCTAGCCGTTCACAGGATTTGCCTGAAGCCTTACATGATGCTGGGCAGTTTTACTGGGGTAAGGCGGCTGCTTGGTTAGAGCTAAAACCATTTTTTACCCGAGATACCTACGCGTTGAGAATACCCGCTTGGCGCGTTCAGGATATTGATACTAATGATGACTGGCGTAGGGCTGAGTTAATGTTCGTTGGTTTGGAAGCGTTGGAGAGCAAAGAATGACTGTGTTGGTTGTTGCTGCACATCCTGATGATGAGGTTTTGGGCTGCGGAGGGACTATAGCAAAGTATGTTAGTGAAGGGAGGCCTGTCAAAGTTATGTTTATTGCTGATGGCGTATCTTCGAGGTCTGACAGTGCAGCAGACAGCGCGCTGCCTGCAAGGTTAGAGGCCCTAGAGGCGGCTTCTGTAATTTTGGGATATGAAGTGGTTTTTACCGGACAGCTCCCTGACAACAGGTTAGACACTGTTCCGCTGTTAGAGATTGTACAGTTGATAGAGCGCTATATAAGTCAGCTTCGACCTCATACTGTAATTACACATCACTCAGGTGACTTGAATATCGATCATCGATTGGTTCATGAGGCAGTGGTAACGGCTTGCAGACCTACACCAGGCCACAGTGTAAAGAATTTACTCTTCTTTGAGGTGGCTTCTAGCACAGAATGGCGCTCTCCTGGGGATGGCTATGCATTTGCGCCTAATTATTTTGTAGACATCTCTGGCTGCTTCCTGAAGAAAAAGCAGGAGGCGTTACTGGCATATCAACTAGAAATGCGAGAGTGGCCCCACCCTCGTTCTGCCAAGGCAATTGATGCCTTGTGTCATTGGCGAGGAGCAACTGTAGGTGTTGAAGCTGCCGAGGCATATATTCTTGGACGAATGCTTGCATGAAAGTAGCAGTTAGGGTTGATGCTTCGAGCGCTATGGGGAGCGGACATATTATTAGGTGCCGAACGTTAGCTTTAAAGCTTAAACAGAGAGGCGTTAAGGTGCTTTTTATATGTCGTGAGCACCATGGAAATTTGATCACTCTTATAGAAAAAGATGGCTTTGAAGTACGTCCCTTAGCGAGTCCTTCTATTGTGGCTTCTACTGGCGATTCTTATGCTGCATGGCTTGGAGTTAGTCAGGAGAAGGACGCACAAGAGTCTATTAAGACTTTATTTGATTTTAGACCAGATCTTTTAATTGTTGATCATTATTCTCTAAGTGCTTCGTGGGAGATGCTGCTTAGGCCCTATGTAGGTCGTATTATGGTTATCGATGATCTGAATAACCGATCCCATGATTGCGATTTTTTACTTGATCAAAATTTGTCTGCTAGTAAAGAGCGTTATGATGCCCTGATCCCCTCTCAATGCCAGTGTTTTTTAGGACCTAGTTATGCATTATTAGCTGATGAGTACATGCAGCTACGACAGCAGGAAACAGCGTATTCTTCTAAGCTTAACAAGGTGCTAGTTTATTTTGGCGGGGTTGATCCAGATAATTTATCTAGTATGGCTTTGAAGGCTTTATCAGATGCTAAATTTGAGGATGTCGAGGTCTGTATAGTAGTTGGTGCTAATAATCCACCGCATAAGCAGGAATTACTTCGACAGGCTCAATTGAGACCTAATACAGTTGTACTCGAACCTCAGAAGAGTTTATCTAACTTGATGAGTGACACTGATTTAATGATTGGCGCAGGTGGGGCTACGTCTTGGGAGAGGTTGTGCTTGGGAGTGCCTTCTGTGATCGTTTCTGTGGCAGAAAATCAAGAGTTCATCAGCAAAGCCCTAGATGAGTTAGGTCTTGCTATTCATTTAGGGGTTAGTAATCAAGTTGTCGAGCAAGATTTCTTTGCTGCCGTGTCTGAATTTGCACTCCAGCCGGATAAGTTATTCAACATGTCTGTTGAAGGCCAGAGAGTAGTTGATGGTTTAGGATGCGATAGAGTTGCGGACGTGCTGATGGAGGTTTGTGCGTGATGAATATTTGGATACTGAGTGATGAAAGTAGCTGGATAAACCATTATCTTGAAGATTTGTGTCAGTCTGCTGTTAATGATGGACATGATGTTCATTGGGTTCATAAGGTGGCTGAGCTAGGATGCGGTGATATATGTTTCCTGTTGGGGTGCGGGCAGATGGTGCCTGAGCATAAACGGGCAGGGTTTAATCATTGTGTAGTAGTGCATGAGAGTGATCTCCCGAGAGGGCGTGGGTGGTCTCCCATGACTTGGCAGGTTTTAGAGGGTAAACGTAAGATTCCAATTTGCTTGCTTGAGGCAGGTGAAAAGGTAGATTCGGGTATTGTTTATCTGCGTTCATTTATTTCACTTGAGGGTACGGAGCTGGTTGAGGAGTTACGACAAAAACAGGCTAAAGAAACGTTGAAACTTGTTGAGACGTTTTTACTCAACTTTGAAACTTTGCGGGAAAATGGAGAGCCTCAGATAGGGAAGCCCAGTTATTATCCAAGACGATCTGCTGATGATAGTGAAGTTGACCCCGAAAGGACTCTCCTTGAATTGTTTAATGCTTTTAGAGTTGCTGATAATGAACGATATCCAGTTTTTTTTCGGCATCTTGGCAAGGAATACCAGCTAAACATAAGTCTTCGTTCTAAGGATGATTGATATGCGGTCGATTCTCATAACAGGTGCTGGGGGGGCTGGGGCTGAATTAATATGGAAGCTGTTTTCGAATAAGTACTCTTTATTCTTTGCAGATGCCAATTTAGCGCGCATTAGTCCAGATATTCCAAATGCATGCTGTATAAAAATTCCTTTTGCCGATGATGATGACTTTCTGCAAGAGATGGTGAGTGTCTGCGAAAAGTTAGATATTGACCTGCTGGTATCGGCTGTTGACGAAGAATTACCTATTCTGGCAGAAAACGCTGGCTTATTTGGCAGTACTCGGATGTTTATACCTGAAGCTGGTTTCATCCGTATGATGTTGGATAAGTTTCAAATGGTGGAGCATTTTAAGGCTAATGCTTTAATGCCGATAACTAAATTGCTATCAGATCATTCGGTTGATATTCCCTTTCCGAGTATTTTAAAACCTCGTACAGGTCGCGGATCCAGAGATGTTTTTGTTTTAGATAATAATGATGACCTTGATTACTTCTCGAGGAAGTTCACTGGGCGGTTAGACGACTTTATTGTTCAGGAGAAAGCTGAAGGCGTTGAATATACTGTCCAAGTTGTTTCTTCATCTCAGGGAGCTTTACATGAAATTATTCCTGTCAAAGTGTTCTCAAAAAAAGGAATCACCATTTCAGCTGAGACAGAGTACGATCAGAATGTGATTGCTGCCTGTCAGCACTTACATGTGCTAGGTGGTGGGAGTGGAACTTATAATATTCAACTTATTCTCAGTTCTGATGGTACTGTTTTCCCATTTGAAATTAATCCAAGAATATCAACAACCTTTGGCTTGGTATTGGCGTCGGGCGTAGATCCATTTGAGTTGTTTGAGAATCATAGTGCTAGCTTTATAGGCCGCGCTTCAGAAAGATCGAGATGTCGCTTGGAGCGGCACTGGGTTAATTCGATTACACATTACTAGCAGTAGGTGCTTACAATGCTGAACAATATAGAAATAGGCAGTCGGCTTATTGGTGATGGTGAGCCTTGCTACATTATTGCTGAAATTGGATCTAATCATAACCATAGTTATGACATGGCTTGTGACTTAATTAAGGCCGCAGCGGATGCAGGCGCAGATGCTGTTAAGTTTCAGACGTTTAAAGCAAAAGAACATTATTCTAAGTTTGCGCCAGGGTTCAGTTATCTGGACGGCCAAGATACACATGAATTGATTGCGTCGCTAGAGCTGGATCGAAGTTGGCAGAAACAACTAAAAGCGTATGCAGAAAGTTGCGGTGTTGATTTTTTTTCCTCTCCTTGTGATAGCGAAGCCATTGCTGAATTGGCTGAATTAGATGTACCAGCTTACAAAGTTGCTTCCTTTGATCTGACAGATGATCGATTAATTACTGAAATGGCTGCTGTCGGAAAGCCGATCATCCTGTCGACTGGGATGGCAACGTGGATGGATATCCAGATTGCTGTGGATGCTGCAAAAACAGCAGGCAATAACGATATTATTCTATTGCAGTGTACCTCGCTGTATCCTGCGCCCGACGCATTGAGTAATTTACAAGCAATAGCAACTCTAAAGAATACTTTTGGCTTGCATGCAGGCTATTCAGATCATACTGAAGGGGATCATATTTGTATTGCCGCTGTCGCACTGGGAGCGAAAGTTATCGAGAAGCATTTTACACTGGATCGCTCTTTGCCGGGGCCTGATCATGCATTTGCAATTGAGCCTAAAGGCTTTTCTGAGATGGTTAGAAAAATCAGAGCTGTCGAATCAGGTATGGGTGATGGAATTAAAGCTGGCCCCAGAGAAGAAGAAATGGAAATGGCTGAAAAGGGACAACGCAGCCTACATGCCAGAAAAAATATTGCTGCTGGTGAAGTGATTACTGAAGAGATGCTTGTTACCAAACGCCCAGGTCTGGGCATTGCTCCTGCAATGCGTAAGCACGTGGTAGGGCGTATTGCGAAGGAAGATATTAGAGCTGATCAGTGGGTCACTTGGGATAAACTGTGATGCGGGTTCTGGTAACCGGAGCTGCAGGTTTTCTCGGTGCGGAATTAAGCCGACGATTGGCGACAAACTCTTCGGTAGATCTGTATCCGATGACTCACAGCCCTGGTGGACGGGTTTATTGTGATTTACTCGATCAGGATGCAGTAAATCTAGTGTTTAAACAAGTTACCCCAGATATTGTTGTTCACTGTGCGGCTGAAGTACCTAAGCGTGAAGCCGACTACCTCAGTGAAACCGTGATTGATCGTAATACCTCAATGGTTAAGGTGTTAATCAATGCGGTAAACTGTCCGGTCATTTTTATCTCGTCTATGGCTGTTTATGATGATGCTTTGAGTATGCCATGTTCTGAAAATCAGGCAGGCGGGGATTTAAGCGCTTATGGCACCAGTAAGCTCCAGTGTGAAGCGTTACTCACCGAGGCTGGTGTCTCGGGTGTGGCTCTCCGCTTACCAGGTTTGTACGGAAGCGATCGTAAAGCAGGCCTGGTACACAATTTGTTATATGCTTTAAAGCATCAGAGGGAGCTTTCCCTGCCGGATAAGCCTGTTATGTGGTCCGCGATGGATGTCATGGATGCTGCAAATGTTATTGAACAGTTTGTTATGTTGAAGTATAGCGAAAGCTTTGTCCCGGTTAATGTTGGTTATGCGGAGAAAATGTCAGTTAATCGCCTTGTTAATCTGGCTGCTGATATGTATGCGACAAATATTAGTTATGAAGTAATACATAAGGACTTTGAGTTTATTTTGGAGAAGATGGCTGAATTTGGTGTTGTGTTGAAAAGCAGCTTTGCGCAATCGTTAGAGGTTTTGAATGATAGAGTTTGAAAGGGTTGTTTCTCTAGTTATTAATACTGGCAATGAGATAAAGAGATGGCGTAAGTCTGATGAATTTTCAGACATTACTGATAAGCGTAAGTTTAAAACCGACGCTGATAGTATGGCCCATGGCCTGATTGTTGCGGGTTTAGCAGATATAACCAGGGATATTTCGGTCGTGTCTGAGGAAGATGAGGTTAGGCAGCGAGGAGAACGCTATTGGCTTATAGATCCTATTGATGGTACTGCTAGTTGGTATCATGGCTTTTCTGGATATGTCTGTCAGGTTGCACTGATTGATAATGGGCAGCCAACTTTTGGTGTTATCTATGCGCCGGAGCGAAACGACCTTTGGGT
This sequence comes from Neptuniibacter sp. QD48_11, assembly GCF_047778095.1. GTDB lineage: Bacteria > Pseudomonadota > Gammaproteobacteria > Pseudomonadales > Balneatricaceae > Neptuniibacter. Next base: position 579,494 of record NZ_CP180551.1, on the reverse strand, counting down.
TGGACAACGAGGCAAGGGGGCGACTTATAATGGTCAGCCTGTGAAGCCTGCCAGAAAAGATAAACCTATTCGTTCGATTATTGATAACACGCCAGAACCTCATGGTATTGCAAAGTATCTCTACGATGCTCTCGGTCTTGAACGTTATGTTGAGTGCGGCAGCCTCGGATTAAAATCTGTGCTTGTATGTAATGGTGAAGTAGACCTTTTCGTAAAAGATGTTGTTGTGCGAGACTGGGATCTAGCTCCTGTAGCAGCAATTGCCAATGAGCTGAATTATTATATTTATGACATAAATGGTAAAAGAGTTTGTTTTGAACAGAAGGTTGAAGAAATAAACGGATTAATAATCTCTCCGAATTTATCACTAATCGACAAAGTGGTGAGGTTGACTAAGACAGCAAGTTGAAATTAAGTTAAAAACTAGCTGTCTGCAAACATTATGTATATTTACAATGGAAACGTATCAATAAATATAGTCAACCAAATAATTTATCTATCCCACCAACCTATGCAGACAATTTAAAACAAAACCTATAAAACAATAACTTACACTCTTAATCATGATAAATATCATAATTTGAAAATTCATCTTTCTTAAAGATCTTTTCTTTGGCATCAATTTCTATTTGATCCAAATAAGGTAGAACAACACCACTTAACTTAGCAAAATACTCTGGTACATCTCTCTCTTTTACCATTGTGAGAATACTGATATAGGTACAAGATACATATTCCAACGTACCTTTAAGTAGCCCTCGAGCTATAAAGCTCAACCCTTTGGTTTTACGTAATGCATAATGCCCTTCTCTAAGAACCATATATACATCATCCAAAGAGTTAACTTTGGTCTGTAACAAACCTCTATATCGATCCAACACTATAGACACATGAGCTAGATGCTTCTGAATAGCATCTTCAGAGAAATCATGAAAACCGTTGAGGCTAAATACAGTTGTAAAACGATTTGATAACTCATCTGCAAATGAGATAGGGTGCTCACCAACCACTTCGATTTCTGCAGCACGACAACTATGTGCTCCTTGAATACGGGCGCCATCGTTTATATTCACACAATTTACCTGCTTGAAACGATCCAAGAGCATCTCAAAAGATATCCGAGACTTATCTAAAGCATTTGTTGTATAAATTTTATCCCTGAAATTACCCGGCCTTTCAAAAACCCCAGCAGTTTTCAGAGCATTCTGATGAGCTTCGGTTTTCTTTTCATAGGAGCTATCTTTGGAGTGGTGCGCATCCAAAGTAACCATACCTAAATCAACCCCCACCAAAATTATATTCTTAAAACCTAGCGTGAGAGACAATGAAGCTCCGAAGTTGGTTACCGTTGGGTTTGCAAATTCAGCCAAAACCAAAGAGTTACCTGGTTTTCGATGCAATAACTCAAAAATAAAAGTCCCCCCAAGATCATTCGGCTTAGCGACCATATAGGATTCATCAAATAAATCAAAAACATCAGGGTAAACAGTATTTAACCCAACAAAGCGAATACCTTTTCGGAATTCCTCTGAAGTTGAGTTAATTAGCCAATCATACACATTTTTGGGGCGTTCTTGCTCGACATGGATATCTGGCTTAATACCCTTTTTTTCTAACGTTGCTAATGCCGTACCACAAGAAATTATGTACGCTCGACCTTGCAAAGAACGTAAAAAGTCTTCATTTTCATCAAGTGATGGGCCATTACCTACCACCACTACTGTTCTATTAGAAATCTGCTCTTTGTGATTAATCAGGGATTTTCTTGCAATAGAAACATCATTACGAAAATTAACCATCGTATGAGCAAGACCCACTCGCTCATCGTCATAAAACCCTATGCCCATTGCAATCTTAAGCAAGTCATTTTGCAAAAGAGAATCTAACTCTTGCACTTCCAAGCTGTCATAATGCTTAAAAATAAAAGTCCTCACCACATTGAACATGCCTACACGCCCAAAAAATGACGTCAAAACAGCATAACTCTTGCGAACTGAGTGACCTATGCAAAATTCAATGTTGTAACCTGGCTGGCTATATTTTTCGATTATTGGCTGCCAATCAATTAGATGAAATGAAATAAAGAGTGTCTCTGGATGCGGATCATAAATACATAGATTTCTAACACTCATATTCATAGCTATATCACGAATATGAAATCCTGCTCCCACCCCCATAACAATCATAGTTTGGATTTCGTTAGGGCAAGCAGTCAAAGCCTTATAGTAGCCATCCTTTACTTCTTCGTAATATTGAAACAAGTTTCCCATCAGTTTCTGATGGATATAACCTGTATCAATAGCTTCGTTTTTAAACGTTAGAAATTTAATAGTGGGCTTTTTCTTGTAAGCCTCCACTTGCTTACAAGCAAAAATTTCAGGGTCTTCAGGATATACATAGACACCTGAAGCATTTACTAGATTTAGGTTCCCTGCATCGTCAAAACCAACCTGCATTTTTTCAGGCTTATAATCTAAATAAAACTCATAAAGACTAGGCAACTTATCTTTTATATACGCTATATTTTTTTCGTAAAGTCGGCTTGCTGAAATTTTCTTGGATAATTTTTCCGCCCCAGCAATCGCCGCATCAAGATCCGTCATTAGTTACTCTATTTTAATTGTTAGATGTCGTGAATGGTAATCGCTCTAAGATCCCATCCAGCTGATTGCCTGTATTTTGAAAGCTGCTAACGATACGTTCCATAGCAAGGTACTGTGAGTAAAGCCGAGTTTCCAATTTCTCCATCTTACGGTCAAGATCTTCTCGATCTTCAGCAATACCGCTAAGCTGACTGTTAATACTATCTTCGCGTGCTTTAATCGTACCTGTATTCGCTAAAAAATCATCAATAAGATTTGATAACTCCCCTGCAAACCCGCGAGAAAAGTTAATAGAAAGAACCCCACCAGCATCAGTAGTTGCTGCAGCAGCTCCTTCTTCTATTATGAAATTCAACCCATATGGATCAGTATCTATCTCCGGCAGTAGCACATTACCTGAACCAAAAGCAGTTTCACCATCTATTGTGCCTGCAGCGTCCTTACCTGCTGTAACCGTTAAACCGGAATCCGCTAGGCCTAACGTTTGAACATCGGCCGTAGTCCCACTAAATGAGACCGAAGAGCCATCACCGTATTGTCTTGACGTAAAAAGAAGCTTATCCGTAGATGTATCATATGTTACATCTACCGCGGCCCCAGCACCTTTGAGGTTAGTATCACCATTTATTAGTGATTGTAATTCCGCTCTAAGCTCTTCAGCAGTTGAATAATCCCCACCCAAAGTAATTTCATTGGAAGCAGTTCCATCAACAGTAATAACAAAACGATAATCACCAAGCGAAGTATCTAAAGAACCGCCTAACAAGGAAAAATCATCGGCCGCCGTATCGAAAGCCGGATTTGTAATTGCATTGGATTCTATTGCTCCTTTTACCGGATCCTGAGTAATTACAACATCATAGTCACCAGGAACAGTATTCTGTGCATAACTACCAACAGAAACTTTAACCTTATCACTTGAGGAAGATGTATCTGTGGCAAATAGCGACTCAATCAGCGCAAAGTTATCGTCTAGCGCTAAACTTAAATCATCTTCATCGATGGATAAAGTTCCATCAAGCTCAGTCCTGATACCTACGTTAGTCAAAGCCGTAAAGGCATCATCCACACCTGGTACTTCAGCGCCAATCATAGCTCTAACACGATTAACAATCGTCTTCGCTGCACCATCCGTTGCAAGATCAGCACGAACTGTATTTCCATCCTCATCTTGAGTGTATTTAGTCAGATTTTCAGCAGTTTCATAGAAAAGATTGTATGCTTCAACAAAATCTCTTATTGCTTGCTCTGCAACACCTTTATCTTCAGAGACAGAAAAAGTATAACTTTGCCCTGGATCCGCTTTATTCAAGCTAAAATCAAAGCCTTGAATCACATCGTTAATCTCATTCGTATCTCGATAAACGGTGAGTCCATTAACCTTCAACTCGGCATCGGAAGCTTGCTGAGTTTCTGTCATTGATGAGAAATTAGTCGAATTAAACTCAAAATCCACTAACGATCCATTATCATCACCATCAGCACTGGTGGTAATCTGCATCGCATTACTTGCACCTGATGGCGCGGTTAAGAGCAATTGGTACTGACCATCCACAAGGAGAACAGAAGCTTGAATTTCAGCATCTTCTTCATCATTAATCGCGTCAGCTATATCTTGAAGAGAGTCTCCTGCTTCAATAACAATGTTTAACGCAGCTTTTTCATCATTAGTTGCAAATGAAGTAGGCTCATCTGATACATTATAAGTCCATTCACCAAATGAGATCGTTACAGTACCGGAAGCACCAATCGCTGCATCTTTATCATCATGCGCAATAGATGCTAGAGACTGAGCTCGCGCCACATCGACCACTTCGATCTGATATGTGCCGGTCTGGGCCCCTGGATCTACTGAGTTCGGGGTAATAACATCAGTATCAGGAAAAGAAACTGAACGACCATTGAATGTATCGTTATCAGTAAGTGGAGACAGTGCCCCTTGAAGCTCAGCTAGACTGCTCTTTAAGGTGCCATAAGCCGATATTTGTGACTCAAGCTTCTCCTCTTTAGTATCTAAACGATTCTGTAGAGGAGCTCGTTCAACTTCGACAAGACTAGAAACTAGGTTGGCAGTATCAATACCAGATCCGGCTCCCAGTGATTTAATGATACTATCACTCATCGCCCATACCTCTGGTTGAGTAATGTGAAATCAAGAAGCCATGATTGTCTCAGGCTTCCTGATTAAAGATCAAGCCCATCATGCGATCAAAAGATTCTGCGAAACGCAGGGCCTCTTCGTTTGGAATCTGGCGAATAACCTGATTAGTAGAAACATCCTTAACCTGAACCACCACCTTTTCAGACGCCGTATCAACAGAGAAATTTAAAGAACGCTGACCGTCTTTCATCATCTCGTTCAAACGATCAATGGCAGCTTCCAGTTTTTCAACAGACAATTCCTGTGTCTCTTTTGCTTGAGCTTGAAAGCTTTCTTTCCCCTGCGATTGAATCGCCTGAGATTTCGCTTGCTCTGCCTGCTGAGGCTGCTGAGAAGGCTGAACAACCGATGACGTTGCCGCGCCCATTGATTCAATAGCCATAACCCAATCCTCTCTTTTTTTAAATCTATATAACCCCTCTATACACTTACATATATAGAGGGGCTAGCGATCTATCTATCAGTATAGCTCCTAGCTTACTGAAGTAGTGACAATACTTGCTGTGGTGCAGCGTTTGCCTGAGCCAACATTGCAGTACCCGCTTGCTGAAGGACCTGTGCACGGGATAGCGCAGCAGATTCAGCAGCAAAGTCAGCATCCTGAATTCGAGAACGTGCAGCCGACGCATTTTCAGATACGTTTGACAGGTTATTGATTGTAAAGTCCAGACGGTTATTTACCGCACCCAACTCACTTCGTACATCGTTCACCTGCTCTAGTGCATTATCGATAACACCGATTGCTTTTTGAGCACTCGCTGCTGTGCCGACACTAATTGTGCTGATTGCACTGCCCGTTGCAGCTCCTGTACCCGACTCATTCTGGTTGCGCAGCCCTGTTGCTGTTGCACCTGTTGAAGTCACTTCTACGCTAATTGCTGAATCATTCAATGAATCCAATTTAAGCTGCGGATCAATCTGAATTGCCTGTAGACCATCACCAGCAGTAGCATCAATAAACTCAGAAGTCTGGAAGCCCATTCCTCGTAACAATTTACCTGAATCACCTTCACCCGCTTCTAGAGTAAATGCACCGTTAGCCGTTAGGGTAATCTCACCAGAATCATTTACAGATGCATATACGCCTGTATTAGCAGTTTGCCCGTTGATAGTACTTACTACAGTATCAACATCAGTGTAATCAGCCGCGGAGAATAGGATTTCCTGACCATTAACTTTTATTGTCGTGTCAGTCGCTAGCGAAGAATAGTCAGACTCATCTGTTGTTGTACCAGCTGAGAAGCCTGTACCAATTACTGCGCCTAAGTTCAGATTACCAAAGTCGCCCGCAGCAGTTGCAGCCAGCGTAATCGAATCATCACTATATAGGTGGATCTTATTATCATCATCCACGAAGGCAACAACACCTGAGTCAGACGTTACCGCATTGAATGCACTTACCACATCGCTTAATGCATCAGATGTAGTCAGAGCCACTTCAACACCGTTAACTAACATTGAAGCAGCAGCAGAAATTGCTTCAAACGCAGCTGTAGCTTCAATTTCAGTGGAACTTGCATCTAGCTCATTAACATTACTATCTTCGCCAATTAGAGCCGCTGTAACATTAGTTTCACTGCTAACAGAATTGATAGCCGCAACTTTCTCTTGAAGCGTATCTACTGTATCGCCTTCTATTTCATTTGGAACTGCAACACCATTAATTTTCAGATCTTCAAAACCTAGCGCTGTAGCCGCATCTCCTGAAGTCAAGGCATCACCTACTAAAACGCCACCTGCTAGGTTTTCAGACAGACCTAAATCTTCCAAATCACCTGGAGAGCCTTCTGGACCGGTAGTAATAGTGATCGCATCACCGTTGTCAGAAGTTAGCGCCAACTGACCTTGATATGTTGCTGATGCAATACCTGTAACTGTATCTGAATCATCACCCGTTGTGGATAAAGCAATACTAGCACCGGTGCTGTTTTGAAGTACCAGCTCGCCATCATCATCAATAGATGCTTGAACCGTACCGCCACTTGTTGTGTTAATCGCTTCAGCCAACTCTTCTAGGTTATTAGTATCCTGAATAACAAAGGAAGTAGTTGTGTTGTCAGTTTGAGTAACTGTAATGGTTAGCTGATTTGAAGAAGATGTTTGACCAGTACCCACCTGCGAAGCCTGTACATCGTTGAAGCCAGCAGCAGTTACACCATTTACATTATCGTTAACGGCATCTAATACATCAGAGAAGGTAGAGGAAGACGTCAAAGCACCGATACTTTGACCATTGATCAAGACATCACCGTCTTTAATATCAACACCAGAACCTAAAGTAACATCATCACCAGCAATATCAGCTGACACTGAACCGAAACCTAGACTATCTGCATCCAGAGCACCTACTTCAAAGCCGATTGTTTCATTTGCTTCCGAACCAACCTGAAGGTCAACTTTACCTAGCGTACCGTCAAGGATATTCAGACCGTTAAACGTCGTTGTTTCAGAAATACGATCCAATTCTTTGATCAGCTGCTGAACCTCTGCGTCGATAGTCGCACGGTTGCCATCAGTGTATGTGCCGTTGGCAGACTGAATAGATAGCTCACGCATACGCTGCAAAATGTTAGTTGTTTCGTCCAAAGCACCTTCTGCAGTTTGGATCAAAGAAATACCATCATTTGCGTTACGAACAGCCTGATCCAAACCACGGATCTGGGAAGTCATTCGGTTAGAAATCGCAAGACCTGCAGCATCGTCAGCAGCAGAATTGATTCGCTTACCGCTGGTCAGACGTTCCATAGCCTGGTTCTGATCACCTTGGGAGATAGTCAGGTTACGCTGCGCATTCAGCGACATAATGTTTGAGTTAATTACCATTGCCATGAGATTTACTCCTCATATTCAGCCGAGTCTGACCGGCCATCAAGAATTTTTGCTTATAAAATTCTCCTTGTTATTTGCCAACAGGAGAATCCAGCTTGAGTACGTTATCGACCAAGGGAAAATTCTCTTTAGAATTTTTTTTGCCAATAAATCCTTCGTTGATTTTCAATATCGGCAGGCGCAGACTAAGCATTAATATTTTTTTAGGGATGATACAGATGAGCACACTTCAAGAACTTGCAACTCAAGCCCTTGAACAGGCAATAGCAATGAACAAATTTGCGGAAAGCAAAGAATGGGATCAGCTTGAACAGCTACAAACCCAGCATTCAGCTTTAATCCAAAAGATTAATACAGCAGAAATCCCAACAGATAATCAAGATATAATCCGAGATATGCTAATTCAGGTTCAAGAGTTAAATTCTTCAACAAGCGAACTAGCTGGGCTTTTTCAAGATGAGTTAATTGAAGCCCAAAAAACCCAGAAAAAGGTCGTTAAGATGCAAAAAGCGCTTAATGATTTAAAAATTGACTAAGCAAAGTACATTATAGCCACCCTTAAACTAGCTAAGGGCGGCTACTTTATTGTTACTGAAGTAGAGACAATACCTGTTCCGGCGCTGCATTAGCCTGCGCAAGCATAGCTGTACCTGCTTGCTGTAGGACCTGTGCACGGGATAGCGCAGCAGATTCAGCTGCAAAATCAGCATCCATGATCCGAGATCTCGCAGCTGATGCATTTTCAGATACGTTTGACAGGTTATTGATTGTAAAGTCCAGACGGTTATTTACCGCACCCAACTCACTTCGAACATCGTTCACCTGCTCAAGTGCATTATCGATCACACCTATTGCTTTTTGAGCGCTCGCTGCCGTACCTACACTAATTGTGCTAATCGCACTGCCCGTTGCAGCCCCTGTACCTGATTCATTCTGATTACGCAGCCCTGTTGCTGTCGCCCCTGCAGATGTGACCTCAACACTAATCGCTGAATCATTTAATGAATCCAGTTTAAGCTGCGGATCAATCTGAATTGCCTGTAGACCGTCACCGGCAGTAGCATCGATAAATTCAGAAGTTTGGAAGCCCATACCTCGAAGCAATTTACCTGAATCACCCTCACCCGCTTCTAGAGTAAATGCTCCATTAGCCGTTAAGGTAATTTCACCAGAATCATTTACAGATGCATATACGCCTGTATTGGCAGTTTGTCCGTTAATAGTACTTACTACAGTATCGACATCAGTATAATCAGCTGCCGAGAATAGGATTTCCTGACCATTAACTTTTATTGTCGTGTCAGTAGCTAGCGAAGTGTAGTCAGACTCATCTGTTGTCGTACCAGCTGAGAAGCCGCCAGTACCAATCCCTGCCAAGTTCAGATTACCAAAATCAGTTGCAGCTGTTGCAGCCATCGTAATCGAATCATCACTATATAGGTGGATTTTATTATCATCATCTACGAAGGCAACCACACCTGAATCAGAAGTCACTGCGTTAAACGCACTTACCACTTCACTTATAGAGTCCGATGTTGTCAAAGCAACTTCAACACCGTTAACTAAAAGCGATGCAGCTGCAGAAATTGCTTCAAACGCAGCTGAAGCTTCAATTTCCGTGGAACTTGCATCTAGCTCATTAACATTACTATCTTCGCCAATCAGGGCGGCTGTAACGTTAGTTTCACTACTCACAGAATTAATAGCTGCAACCTTCTCCTGAAGTGTATCAACAGCCTCACCATTCAGCTCGTTAGGCACCCCGATACCATTAATTTTCAGATCTTCAAAACCTAATGAAGCTACAGCATCAGCTGAATCTAATGCCTCACCAACTAATACACCGCCATCCAAGTTTTCGGACAAACCAAGATCTTCCAAATCCCCTGGAGAGCCTTCTGGACCGGTCGTAATAGTAATTTCACCACCCGTATCTGACGTTAATGCCAACTGCCCCTGATAGGTTGCAGACGCAATACCGGTTACAGTATCTGCATCAGAGCCCGTTGTTTCCAAAGCAATGCTAGCACCGGTACTGTTTTGCAGTACCAGTTCGCCTTCATCATTTATAGACGCCTGCACAGTACCACCTGTTGTGGTATTAATAGCTTCCGCTAGTTCTTCTAGATTATTAGTATCCTGAATAACAAAGGAAGTAGTTGTGTTGTCAGTTTGAGTAACTGTAATTGTTAGTTGATTACTTGAAGTTGTTAAGCCCGTACCAGCAAGAGATGCTTGTATATCATTAAAGCCCGCTGCTGATACCCCTGTAACATTTTCGTTAATAGTGTCCAACACATCAGAAAAGGTAGATGAAGAAGTCAAAGCACCGATACTCTGACCATTGATCAAAACATCGCCATCTTTAATATCTACACCAGCACCTAAAGTAACATCATCACCTGAGATATCAGCACTAACAGACCCAAACCCCAGACTATCTGCATCAAGTGCACCTACTTCAAATCTAATCGTTTCGTTTGCTTCTGCCCCAACCTGAAGGTCAACTGTACCTAGCGTACCGTCAAGGATATTCAGACCATTAAATGTCGTTGTTTCTGATATGCGATCAAGTTCTTTAATTAGCTGCTGAACTTCTGCATCAATCGTGGCACGGTTAGCATCAGTATATGTGCCGTTGGCAGATTGGATAGACAGCTCACGCATACGCTGCAGAATATTGGTCGTCTCATCTAGAGCACCTTCTGCGGTCTGAATAAGCGATATACCATCATTTGCGTTACGAACAGCCTGATCCAAACCTCGAATCTGAGAAGTCATACGGTTAGATATAGCCAAACCTGCCGCGTCATCCGCAGCGGAGTTAATACGCTTACCACTTGTTAACCGCTCCATGGCCTGGTTCTGATCGCCTTGGGATATCGTCAAGTTTCGCTGCGCATTGAGCGACATTATGTTCGAGTTAATTACCATTGCCATGAGAGATTCTCCCCATATCCAGCCGAGTCTGCCCCGCAGGAATACACTTCATTAATTTTAATTCGCCAGTGAGAAAGGAAGCCTTTTCAAACAACCTCAAAGTCAAAGGTCAACCCTTCACGCAGCGTCATGATGCATACGCTAGGCTTCTTAGCTGACTTTTCTCGCTCATTATCAACTGGCAAAAGCAGTTAGTACCTCACAAAAAGCAATATACATACCAATGAAATATATATCTTTAATAACAATGACTTAAGAAATATTTTAAAAACAAAAAACCGCATAACCGGCAATAAAAATCCGCCTATTTGCCGCTATCGCGGCAAAAGCCATACAAAAAGCATTCAATAATAAGGGTCATATGCGGCAACTATTGAAAAGCAATTAAGCCCGCGCACTATCTTTTTCAGGGTGGAGCAAACAAGCTAACGCAGGCAACAGGATCAACGCACCCAGCATATTCCAAATAAACATAAAGGTTAGAAGAATCCCCATATCTGCTTGGAATTTAATTGGTGAAAGCGTCCATAGCACTACTCCAATCGCAAGGGTTAAACCGGTGAAAGCAACTGATTTGCCTGTACTTTGCAAAGTTTCTAGATAAGCCTTGGACAATGAATGACCTTGTTTGAGAAAGGTCTGCATTTTGGAATAGATATAGATACCATAATCAACGCCTATACCTACACCTAAAGCAATCACGGGCAGGGTCGCCACCTTAACACCGATACCCAAATGAGCCATTAACGCCTGACAAAGCACTGATGTTAACGCCAAAGGCGCAATAATACAGACAACTGTTCTTATAGACCTAAACGTTAGCAAGCAAAGTAAACTGACTACTGAGTAAACCCAAATCAGCATCTCATATTGGGCTGTCTCAATGACTTCGTTGGTTGCAGCCTCAAAACCGGCCTTGCCTGCAGCCATTTTGAATTGGATATCCTCAGTTCCGTATTCTGCAGCAAAGCTATCGACTGCCGCTGTTACATCTTTGAGCGTTTGAGCCTTATGATCATCCAAGAACACAATCACTGGCAGTAAAGAACAGTTAGAGTTCATTAAACCTGCTGGTACATGAGAAAGTGAGGCATTAATAACGTATTGGTTACGTAGTACTGTCCGCCACTTTAGACTGCCCTCATTAAGCCCCGCGGTTACACGTTCAGATACGTCAACTAAAGAAATACTGGATTGAACACCTTTAATGGATCGCAGATAGAACTGAAATCTATCCACAACCTCTAAGGTTTTGTAATGACTACACTGCTCCTCTTGTGTAGTGACCATCACCACAAACACATCACTGGATGTCGAGTAATTGGAGGTTACAAACTGATTATCCAAGTTATAACGAGAGTCAGCACGAAGCTCTGGTGCTCCTGCATCAAGATCTCCTATTTGTAGATCCTTACTGCCATACAAACCTAACACCAACATAATGCAAGCAGTCGTTACCGCGATCGTTGCACCTATTGGGCGTGAAAAAAAGCTTAGGTAGTGCCAATATGAACTTTCCGATTCAATACTTCGTTTAGCTTTTGTTATCGCTCGCTTACCTACCCCAACGTAACTCATAAGTAATGGCAATAGCATCAGGTTAGTCAGCACAATAACTGCAACTCCCAGAGAAGCTGCAACCGCCAGATCTTGAATTACCTCAATCTCTATCACCATCAAAGTGATAAACCCGATTCCGTCAGAAATTAGCGCAGTAATACCTGGAATATAGATCGCTTTAAAAGCATGTCGTGCCGCAACCAGCTTACTCGAGCCTTTAGTCGCCGATTCTAAAGTGATCGTATTTACAATCTGCACACCATGACTAACCGCTATGGCGAACACCAAAAACGGCACCAACATCGAATAGGGATCGATACCATATCCAAGCAGATTGAGTAGACCTAGCTGCCAAATAACCGCAGCCAGAGAGCAAACCAGCGGAACGATGGTACCCATCACACTACCAGAATAGAGATAAAGCAATAGCAACGTAACAACTATGGCCACAGCAAAGAACAACGCAACTTCGGTAGCACCATCGATTAGGTCGCCAACAATTTTGGCGAACCCTGTCATATGGATATCGATTTGGTCCGAGCTGTATTTATCTCGTACTAGCGTTTCGAGTTGCTCGGAGAAAGCTTGGTAATCTAGTTTTTCACCCGTTTCTGGATGTAAATCAAATAGAGGAACCTGCACCATAGCGGATTTGAAATCATTACCCACCAGAATGCCAACTTGCCCCGAACGTAAGATATTCGTTCTTACCTGCTCTAAGCTTTCACTAGAACCGTCATACTTGGCTGGAATTACAGGTCCACCGACAAACCCGTCTTCGGTCACTTCCGTCCAACGTACATTTGGCGTCCAGATAGACTTGAGCGATGATCGGTCGACCCCTGGGATAAAAAACAGCTCGTCCGTTACCTGCTTGAGAGTGGTCTGAAATTCAGGTGTAAAAATATCACCCTCTTTTGCGGCAACAACCACACGAATACTGTTACCAAGGCCCGCTAAGTCATCACGATACTCAATATAGTTTTCCACATATGGATGTGAAGCCGGGATCATTTTCACAAAACTAGCATCAGGGCGAACTTGAGATGCTTGCCAGGCAAGTAGCGCTGTAATCACTATAAAAATCAGCAACAATACTTTGCGATAGCTAAATAGAAGTGTTTCAGCTAATTGTTCACTAGTGTTAATCGGCCATAAAAGAAGAGCAGATAGCTTATTCATTTTCAGCACGCCCCTGTATAGCGATCTTTGTTACGCCGGCCTCACCGACTGCTATTAGCTGATCATCGACATGTACAACCGCCGAATAACTTAGCAAACCTCGTTTAGAGAAAGCTTCATACCCGCTTGTCGTCTTGTGTAAAAGCGCCCCACCTTGACCTACAAGGTAGACCTTCCCACCCGCTTCCACTGCGTCATTAATTGTCGATTTAACCGGAAGCTCTATTGTTTCCCAAACATCGGCTTTAACTCTCATCAGAGCATTGCCTCTGAGCCCCATTAGAAAAAGGTTTTCACTTTCCACCATGGCAAAGAAAGAACCATCGTAAGGCACAACCACGCTTTCCCAGCTCAATCCGTTGTCCTTACTTTTAAGTAGTAAACCCGCTTCACCTAGCACAAACAGTTCATCTTGCTTTGTGTAGAACAGTCGGTTCAAATGCAGGCTTTCAGGATTAGGAAGTGTATGGCCTGCATAGTGCCAATTTGCACCCGCATCTTTTGTTTCAATCAAAAGACCATAAGCACCAACAGCAAAACCTTTTTGGGAATCAATAAATAAAACATCTAATAGAGGAGAACTAGCCCCCTCTTCTTTAGCAAACTGAGCGTCTTCTAATTGGTATTCAAGGGTTTCAATATCTATTGGATCAACGTCACTTTGCTTGGATAGTTCAGAGAGAGAAGTTTCAATTGCTTTAACTCGCATGCCGTTGAGCTGGTTGCCATCCAAAACCAACTGCCAATTAGAACCAGCATCCTCGCTCGAGAGCATTACACCGTCATGCCCTACTGCCCAACCACGCTTATTATTTAAGAAGTGTACGGCCGTCAACATTGCGCTTACAGGCACTATTGCTTGTTGCCATTTATCACCTTCATCATCGGAGGTGATAATCACACCTTGCTCACCTACAGCAACCAGCCTTTGATCAGCTGCGTCTATATCAAGCAGTAGACTTTTATCCAAGCGATCTTGCTCTAAAGCCGGGAGTATTAATCTATCTGCTTTAACCAAACCTACATTTAACAAGAGCGCTATACTAAGAAGCGCTGTTGGAAATCGTTTTAGCATGTAAAACCCAATTATTATTTTTGTCGGGAAGATCTGAGCAGCTTGCTATAAAGCCAGCAATTGCTCAATAACATCCACCCGCACATTTACTAACAATAATAGTCAGCAATTTCATAGTCTCTGGCAATCAATGTTAGAAAAGGTGATCTGATCACAGCGATCAAAAACACTTAAAACTGGTAATTCAGGCTTTTACTAATATACAGAACCATTATTATAAACAAGCAGTTACATACAAAATTTATTACATATTTATGACATGGCGCATATTCAAACAAAAACTTACATGCTAGGTTAAACCTACGTTTGTAGTAGGGTTAAAAATCAATATGTTCAAACCTTTTCGTAACTTCTTCGTGCATATTGCAACGATTCTATTTGCCAGCGGCCTTTGGGTAAGCGTAGCAGCCGATGACAACAGCCAATATATTCGTGTATCTGACTACTTAACAGCGCACCCAGAACAACGTCTAAAGATGCAGGCTTTTTCTAAGATTGTGCGCGAAGAAGCCTCCCCTATAGACACAACCAATGAAAAACCGATCAAAATTGCGATCATCTATCCTGCAGAACAATCTTCAGACTACTGGCGTAGAAGCGTAAGCACCCTTGAAAAGCGCTTATCCGAACTTAATGTTTCATATGAGATCAACAGCTATTTTTCTCGACCTACAGTTGATATTTCATTGCAGAGTGAGCAACTCAATAGCGCCATTGCTTGGGAACCTGATTATTTAATCTACACACTTGATGCTCTTCGCCATCAAGCGATGATCGAGAGGATCTTGCTGCGCGGAAAACCGAAATTAATTCTGCAGAACATCACAACTCCACTACAGCAATGGCAGCAACTAAAACCTTTCCTCTATACAGGTTTTGATCACGAGAAAGGAACTCAGTTACTTGCCGATCAGATGCTAGAACAACACTCTAAAGGCAAATACTCCATGCTCTATTTCTCGCGTGGATATGTAAGCAAAATGCGTGGAGATACATTTACTCAACAAGCAGTAAACAACGCCGACTTAAAGTTGGTAAGCAGTTACTATACTAAAGGAAACAGTGAAATAGCATACAAAGCAACACTAGCGACCCTAGAAAAAACCCCAGATTTAAATATGATTTTTGCCTGCTCAACCGATATCGCTTTAGGTGCGATAAGAGCATTAGACGAAAAAAACCTAATCAATCAAGTAACACTGAATGGTTGGGGCGGTGGCGATCGGGAGATTGAAGCACTATTAGAAGGTAAATTAGACCTCACTGTTATGCGAATGAATGACGACAGTAGTGTCGCTATGGCTGAGGCTATAAAGATGGATATTTCAGGCCAAAGTAGTAGTGTGCCTCACATCTATTCAGGCGATATTGTTTTATTGAGCAAAGGCACAGACAAGGATGAGATCGAGCAACTAAAGAAAAGAGCTTTTCGCTACAGTAGTCACGGGCAGTAATCAGTGAAAAAAGTTAAGTTTTCAACCGCTATCTTATCCATTGTACTCTGTGCACTCACAGTTATCGCTTTGGTATTACTCATACCTGCGTATCAAGGTTCACAACGAGCACTGTTGGAAGAGATTAACTTATCTCATTCCCGCAATCAGACGGTTCTTCAACAATTCTTCTATAAATACTTAAAAGCGGCAGCCTTTAACGCCGAGCAGATTAGCCAACGAGACATTCTAAAAACCGGCATAGAAAACCAGCATCAAAAAGACCTAAACAAATTTTTGCAACAGCAGCTAGCTGGACAAACAGGTGAAAGCATCCATGCATTTGTGCTGGAAACCCAACAAGGCAATCATTACGAATTTATCAATACCTCGCTTCTAGGTATGCAGCTGAACCTGAGTGAATTAACCAAAGAATTTATCCCAAATCGCAGCTGGAAAGTACAATCAGTATCACATGACACAGCTACGCCACTGCACCTCATGCGAATTACCTTTCCAATCATCAGTGATGACTTGGGCGAGGTAATAGGAACACTACATTCATTTATTCTGTTAAATGATCACTTTAAATTACTCAGCGAGATTCAAAGTTTAACGGGTGCAGAATCAGTTGCGCTGTATTTCAACCAACAAGTCACATCTAGCTTAGCACTCACACCTAAGCTTCTATCAGTACTCCAGCAGTCAAAACCAGATACTCTGTTTGAGGTATTCGAGGACGATAGGATCATCCACCACTATCAGCTCTCTTTTAATACACAACAACAATTAAAAGTTGTAGCCACACTGCCAAACTCTTCGATCCTTGCTCTAGAACTGGCGTATACAAAAGATTTGGGTATGGCGATTACAGCAGCACTGATCATCGGATTACTAACTGTGTTAGCGATATCACGACTGACAAAAACATCACTCGTGCGTTTAGTTCAATATGCTGAAGACATGGCGATCAATCGTGATGCCGAACCTTTTAAACCGGGTCACTTCTCCGAATTTAACCTGCTGGGTAAAACTTTAGAGCATATGGTTGGCCGAATAAGTGAGCACGAACAGCAACTCAATGGCATTATCACTAATACACCCAACATCATCTTTATAAAAGGTGCTGATCTACGCTACCAGATGATCAGCCCTAATTATTATGATCTGATTAAAGACACATCAATAAAAGTGATTGGTAAAACCGACCATGAACTCTATTCTCCTAAGCATGCTGAAATACTTAAAAGTAGCGATTTAGAAGTTATTCGAACAAGTACACCTATCCAAATCGAATACACTGGAGCCACAGAACTAGGCCGTCGAAATTACCTAAGTACCAAGTTCCCTCTCTTTGATGAATCGGGAAATGTCTACGCCATCGGAGGAATCGTAACTGATGTTACCGATCTCAAACATGCACAAAGCCATATTCAACTGGCTGGACAAATATTCGATCAAGCCGATGAAGCAATCTTGGTCATCGACACTCATCTAAAAATGGTGACCAGCAATAGCGCCTGCCATCAACTGTGCGGCTCTGACGATCTCACTATCAACCAATTTAGTCGTAGGTTCTTCGCAGAACACCCAGATATACGCCACAGTCTAAAACAAGATAAACGCTGGCAAGGTGAAACACAGATACGTAGGCCAAATGGGCAAGCGTTCCCTGCATGGCTGTCTGTTAGCAACCTATACACAGAAGATAATGAAGAACGCTTTGTTCTAATCTTTTCTGATATCAGCGCTAAAAAAGAAGCCGAAAATAAGCTTGAAAAACTATCTCACTATGATGGCTTAACTGGATTACCTAATCGTAGTCTGTTCTTTGATCGTTTAAACTCTGCTATCGCCCGGTCCAATCGTGAAAAGAGCCAAATAGGCCTACTGTTTATCAATATTGATCGTTTCAAAAACATCAATGACACCTATGGGCACGCTGCCGGTGACGAATTACTTAAAGCTACCGCCAACCGTATTTCCGGTTTCATAAGACCTGATGACACCGTATCACGCTTAGGCGGGGATGAGTTTGGTGTAATTTTACAAAGCATTGATAACGTCGACACAGTGAGTCATATATCCCATAGAATCATTGAATCATTAAGAACACCTTTCCAGCTCGATAATTTCATGAGTAACGCTCCGGTAAGTATAGGTATCGCTCTTTACCCTGATGACGGCAAGGATGCAAAAGAGCTGCTAACCAACGCTGATACCGCGATGTATCACATGAAAGAAAAAGGCAGGAACGGCATTCTCTTCTATGACCAAGAGGTCAACCAAAAAGCTGAAGCGCAAACTCGCTTAGAAGAAGATCTTCGTCTCGCCTTGCATAACCAAGATATCTTTTTGGTTTACCAACCTCGTTTCCATATCAATGGTAAAGATATTCTGAGCGCCGAAGCACTGGCTCGTTGGAACCACCCTGAAAAAGGAATGATTCCTCCAGGGCAATTTATCGAATTAGCAGAGCAAACCGGCCTAATTGTCGAACTTGGAAGAGAAATTCTAAACCTAGCCTGCCACGCAGCAAAAGCTTGGAATCTGAATCCTGCTAGGCCTATGCCGGTATCTGTCAATCTATCAGCACGACAGATTTATGATCCAAACCTAATTGATGATATCAAAGGCGCACTTATAGACAGCGACCTTGCACCGTCACTGCTAGAACTTGAGATTACCGAAACACTCGCAATTGATGACCTAGACAAAGTTATCAACAAGCTTCAGCAAATATGTGACCTTGGTGTCAGCTTATCTGTGGATGACTTTGGCACTGGATACTCATCTCTTATCTATCTAAAACGTCTACCGGTAAGCACCGTTAAAATTGACCGATCCTTTGTCACTGGCGTACCCGGTGATACAGATGATGAAAATATCATCGCTGCAATCATATCTATGTCCCATTCACTGCAATTGAAAGTTGTTGCCGAAGGGGTAGAAACTCAAGAGCAACTGAGCTTTTTGAAGGATCATCAATGCGATGAAATTCAAGGCTTCTTACTCGGTAAGCCCGATAGCAGCACCCGCCTCTTAGAGTACGCACAGAAATCCCTAACCAGTTGATTCCATTACCAATATAAAAGCCCCAGCACTCGACTAAATAACCATATTTATTTTCAGAGTATCCATTGCAGGGAGGCGAAAGCCATGGAAGAATACCGACCGTTCAGTCCGAGCACTATAAAAACTTATATTTTGTAAGTGAATTTCATGCAAATGTCATTTGGATGAATATACTTAGATAGGAAGCAGACAAACATCTGCTGTGGTTCTGCACGGAAGAATAAGTACTACACGGGATAGAGAGATCCCCGTCCAGAATAAACCGGAATTAAACTGGAGACAGATATGGCTTCTGTTCACACAACAGATCGGGAACACGTGTATCCCGATAATGTTCGCCTTATTTCTACAACCGATACTCGCGGTATCATCACTTATGCCAACCCGGAATTCTGCCAAGTCGCTGGATACACACAAGAAGAACTAATCGGCAAACCTCATTGCTTAGTTCGACACCCTGATATGCCTGCGGCCGCTTTTGAAGATTTATGGAACCATATCAAAGACGACCAGCCTTGGATGGGGATGGTAAAAAACCGTTGTAAAAATGGTGATTACTACTGGGTTCAAGCTTATGTAATGCCACTATACGATAACAATGGCACTAAAACTGGCTATCAATCGGTCCGAACTCGCCCAAGCCAAGAACAGATTCAACGTGCTGAACAAGTTTATGGAAAGATTCGCAAATCACCACCAAAATCAGTTAAAACAACAAGCCTTGCGGCTCGAATTATAAGCATTACCGGTTTGATGGGGGCGAGTATGTTGGCCCTAAACTTTGCACCGATCTCTGAGCTATACCAATCCATCGCGATGTTAACGGTGCTGGCTGCTGGACTATATACGCTATTTGCCAGTACTCGGGGTCTAAAAAAGATCTCATCCACCACAGATGAGATCTATAGCAACCCATTAGCGCAATTAGTGATGACAGAAAATATGCATGAGCAAGGTTCTGTTGATCTAGCCACCCGCATGATGCGCGCACGTTTGCGGACAGTTATCGGCCGAGTCGAGGACAGTATTGAGACCTTAGGCGAGGTAATGAACGAAACAGATGCTGCCATTAATCAAACTACAGCGGGCATTCAGCAGCAAAACAGTGAGAGCGACATGCTTGCCAGCGCAGCTACTCAAATGTCTGCAACAGCTCATGAAATCGCGCAAAACACTGCACAAACCTCTCAGGCAACGCAAAAAGCATCAGACCTTGCAAACAACGGCAAAGAGAATATTGATGTCATGCTTGAAAGCATCACCGAGCTTGTTAGAGATGTTGAACAAGCATCAGAATCTTCTGATGAGCTAAAACATCAAGCTTCTTCAATCGAGCAAATCGTTAACATTATCAATGATATTGCAGAGCAGACTAATCTGTTGGCTTTGAATGCCGCGATTGAAGCAGCCCGCGCAGGTGATCAAGGCCGTGGATTTGCTGTAGTAGCTGACGAAGTACGTACTCTAGCTCAGCGCACACAAACCTCCACCAGCGAAATCAGAAGCACAATTGAAGCGATTCAAAAGCAAGTTGCCGTGACTGCCGACACTATGCAGCGCTGCTCCGAACAAGCCCAAAAAGGAATTCATTTGGCTAATGATGCTAGCCAATCATTTGATTCCGTATCAGAAGCTATGCTAGAAGTCTCTGATCGTTGCATTCAAGTTGCGAGTGCTTCCGAACAACAAAGTTCCGTATCTGATGAGATCAATCACAACATTCTAAATATCCGTGATATTGCCAGCAGCAATATGACCGCTGCAGAGCAAACCAATAATGCCAGCAATAATCTGCATAAGTTGGTAACCGACCTACGTTCCATGATGAAGACCTTTTCGGTTTAATCCACACAGAAAAAATCCTTTTGAGGCCCTAGCTTAGCTAGGGCCAAACCATAGATTTCTAAACGTTTCTACCGACCTTTCGGTCAGATATAATGTCGGATTGTATAGACTAGTAGCCATTTCACATTTAATATTGATTATCATTAGCAAAATTTTTACAGCCCCATTCTGAATGAGCAAATCTAAAACCTTATGTAAGTTTAGTAAGAGCGATATAGAGCATCACTTCTCTGAGATTGCCAAACATACCCGTTCAAGCACTTACCTATGTCGCAAATGCGCTCGTTCTGCCAATAGTAAAAAATGGCTGTGTAAACCTGTTGCGATGTGACGTAACCAATTAGTAAGGATTTACCTATGCTTAGCCCAGCAATGCTTGAAAAGCTAAACGAACAGATCAATCTAGAATTTTTCTCATCCAACCTTTACCTACAAATGGGTGCATGGGCAGAGTCTAAAGGTTATGAAGGCTGTGCTGAATTCCTTTACAAGCACGCTGATGAAGAGATGTCTCACATGAAACGTCTGTTCACTTACGTTAACGAAACCGGTGCGATGGCGCTGATTGGCACTATTGAAGCCCCTGAAGCAGAGTTCGAATCTATCCGTGATCTATTCGAGAAAGTTTACGAACACGAATGCCTAGTGACCAGCAAGATCAACGAATTAGCGCACACCGCTTTTACAAATCAGGACTACTCAACTTTTAGCTTCCTGCAATGGTATGTTGCTGAACAGCACGAAGAAGAAAAGCTGTTCAATGGCATCCTAGATAAAATCAAAATCATTGGCGAAGATGGCAAAGGTTTATTCTTTATCGATAAGGAGATCGGTGAACTAGCCAAAAATGGTGATGGCGGTAGCATTATGGCCAGCACAGAAGAAGCCATCTAATCTTTATATTTCAATAAGTTATATAAGCACCTTAAAATCGGACAATAAACAAGCAGAAAAACCTGCTGTTTTTTATATTTTTTATTAAAGAATATGATTTATTGTCCGATATTTAACCGAAAGTAGCCTCTCATGCCTAGCAAGGAGATATAGCATGAACACTGATTGCAAGTATTGCTTTGAGTTAGTTAAAAACGGGAAGGAACACCCACAGCTAAAAACGGTTAGTGATTTAGGTAACTCTCAGATCTGCAAATGCGGTAACTGCGGTGCCATGTTAATGAGCACAGCAGACAACTGGGAGATCGTGATCAAGGGTTCTGTTGCTCGACATCATAAAAAGCGCGCGAAAGAAGCCAAAGAAAAAGTTGCTTAGCAGCGTCCCAAGCCAAATTTTACTTGGCAGCCCAGATAGTTACGCGTAGTTTTGTCATAGAAACTTAAACACGATTGGTTCCTATGCATTCACTTCGCCAGCTGATTGAGCAAGATAATAATCACAACTTATTCGATCTACTCTCCAGTCTTTGCCAAGGCTCTATTGCAGTCGATGAAAAAGCATCCATTCTCTGGATGAACGATGCTTATCGTAAGCTCGTTGCTATTCCAGAAGAGATCGATCCAATTGGCTGTAATGTAGAAGAATTAATCCCCACGACTCAACTGCCCCGAGTCATTAAAAGCGGCAAACCTTCCTTTGTCGATCTGATGCAGATTAACAACCGCTGGTGTGTTGTTACCCGCCTTCCTATCAAGAATTCAGAAAATGAGATTATCGGCGCTATTGGTTTTATTTTTTACGACGACTTAGACAGCCTTCAACCATTGTTCGACAAATTTGCTCGCCTGCAGCGTAAATTTGAAGATGAGAAAATCATCCGCCCAAGCCGCTACGCTTTGGACGACATGATCGGTAATGCGCCGAAGACACAGCAACTTCGTCGCCAAGCACTAAGAGCATCACAACTCGACACTACCTTGCTTTTATTAGGCGAAACCGGGACGGGAAAAGAGCTTTTAGCTCAAGGCATCCACCATGCTTCCACACGGCGCAGCGGACCTTTTGTCGGCATTAATATGGGTGCACTACCCGAATCGCTTGCCGAAGCTGAACTGTTTGGCACCGCTCCCGGTGCTTATACCGGCGCAGATAGAAAGGCACGCAAAGGCAAAGTCCAGCTAGCTGAAGGTGGTACTCTATTTCTTGATGAGATTGCAGAGATGCCTCTCTCCATGCAGGCAAAACTTCTTCGAGTCCTACAGGAACGTGAAGTAGAAGCCCTGGGCTCCAACCGCCTTGAGAAAGTGGATGTACGTATCATCGCTGCAACCGCAAAAGATCTTCGCAACCAAGTAGAGCAAGGTTTATTTCGAGAAGACCTCTACTATCGATTGAACGTCTTACCGATCAACCTACCGCCACTAAGAGAGCGAATCCAAGATATTCCACTGCTATCCGAACACATGTTGAGCGAAATTCAGCGTCAATCGCAGCTACCTGAACTACCTCTGTCACAGTCAGCCCTAGAATGGCTACAAAGCTACAGCTGGCCTGGTAATATCCGTGAACTGCGAAATCGCCTAGAACGAGGCTGTGTTATGGCTGAAGGCTCTTCAATAGAAGCGCCTGATTTAGGCGCAAATGAAGAACAGCCCCATCAAAGAAACCCTTTAACTAATCTCAAAAGCTATCGTAAAGAGCACGAGCGTTCAGCTATTGAAGAAGCGATACAGCAATGCAATGGCAATAAAACAGCTGCGGCTAAACTGCTAGGTATCTCTAGAGCAAGTCTTTATCAACGCCTAAGAGACGGGAAAAGCGTCTAAAAAATTAGACATAAAAAACACGCTGTCTATTTTTACAGACACTTATCTATATTCCATCCACCAAAAAAACAAATAAACCATTGTTTTTAAACAATATTTAAAACATGGCCCCTGCCTTGCTGTAAACACACGAATTAAAAATAACAAAAATGGTATTCAGGATGTCTCAAAATAAGCTGATCTCAGCCGATCAAGCGGCAGCATTAATTCAATCAAATGACACCATAGTGACAGGCGGCTTTATCGGCATCGGCTTTGCTGAAACTCTCGCAAAAGCGATCGAAAAACGATTTCTAGATCAAGGTACACCCAACAATCTCAGCCTGCTTTATGCGGCCGGCCAAGGCGATGCCCAAACTCGCGGCCTAAATCACTTTGCTCATGAAGGGATGATAAAGCGAGTCATCGGTGGACATTGGGGCTTAGCACCGGCGCTAGGAAAAATGGCGATCGATAATAAAATTGAGGCATATAATCTCCCTCAAGGGGTTATCTGTCACATGTTCCGTGATATTGCTGCAGGTAAACCAGGCACGCTCACACGGGTAGGCTTGCACACCTTTGTAGACCCACGTTTTGAAGGTGGCAAAGTAAATAGCCGTACAGAAGAGCAACTGGTACAGCTACTTGATCTTAACGGTGAAGAAGCGCTTCTATATAAACACTGCCAGCCTAATATTGCCCTGCTACGAGGTACTACTGCAGATAGTAAAGGCAATATATCCATGGAACGCGAAGCTCTGCCTTTAGATGCCTTAGCGATTGCGCAAGCCGTTAAAAACAGTGGCGGTAAGGTACTAGTACAAGTTGAACGTGTTACTGCGCAGCATAACCTAACTCCAGATAGAATCCGTATCCCGGGTATTTTGGTCGACCATATCATTCAGGCCCATGCTGAAGACCACCCTCAAACATTTGCCGAAGTCTATAACCCAGCCTACAGCGGCGAAATTACGCTACCGGCTCAAGCAAGCAAGCCTGTTCCTTTAGACGCCAGAAAAGTCATTGCACGTCGCGCGCTGATGGAGCTGAAAAATAGTGCCGTCGTCAATCTTGGTATTGGCATGCCAGAAACAGTAGCAGCCGTTGCCGCTGAAGAAGGAAAGATAGAAGATTTCACTCTTACCGTTGAGCCTGGCGGCATCGGCGGCCAACCCGCTAGCGGACTAAGCTTTGGCGCAACAAGTAATGCCGAAGCAGTTGTAGACCAACCTGCTCAGTTTGATTTCTATGATGGCGGCGGTTTAGACCAAGCCTTTTTAGGCTTAGCTGAAACCTGCCCAGAAGGTCACGTTAACGTTAGTAAATTCGGCCCCAAACTCGCTGGTGCGGGCGGATTTATCAACATCACCCAAAACACTAAAGACGTTTATTTTCTGGGCACATTCACCTCAGGCAAACAACTATTGGAAGTGCACGAGCACGGCTTAAAAGTGATAGAGAACGGGCCTCTTAAGAAATTTAAAAAGGCTGTTCAACAAATCACATTTAATGGCAGTTACGCCATGCAATGCCAACAACGAGTAACCTTCATCACTGAACGTGCGGTATTCAAACTCACGCCAAAAGGCCTTTTACTAACCGAGATTGCTCCAGGTATCGATCTGCAGAAGGATGTACTGGATCAGATGGAGTTTATGCCGTTAATTGATGATCACTTAACTCCGATGGATGAGCGCCTATTCCGTGAAAGCCCAATGCGCTTAAATCAACCCGGTAGCAGACCGATGCAGCAGATGCGGGCATTAATGAAGAACGTCCTTCAACCGCAAAAGCCGGTCCCACAACCGTCAAAGATGTATTCAATTTCGTAAGATCGTCCTTTTATCATCCAGCAATAAGATAGGGGAAGGTACACAACGTACTGACCCCATTGCCATATTCTCGCTGTGCGGCGGACTTGTGCTAAGGCTCTATTCTTATTGCAGAGAGCGGTTCACATCATTACTCAAATCTATACTGCACTTCACCGCAGCCCCGGATTTTAGTCTTTTGGCCGCTCTCCGGATGTTTTTTCATCTAGCCTAACTCGCAATTCCAGCTATCTAAAGCAATACTCCAAAGAGCGTCTAACTGCGGGAGCGCTTTATGAAAAAGCTAACTTTAGTTCGCCACGCAAAATCTAGCTGGAAAGACCCCAGCCTAGATGACTTTGATCGCCCTCTCAACAAGCGTGGTCAGCGGGACCTTCCAAAGATGGCCAAGCGTTTAAATGAGTACGGCATCGTGCCAGACCTCATCTTAGCTAGCGACGCTAACAGAGCAATCAAGACTGCCTCCGAGATCCATCGACAGCTCAATTTAAAACCCGAACAGTTGCAAATGCATCCTGAACTATATGCATCTTGTGCCGAAACGCTGATGTACCTTTTGCAAAATCAATCAGATCATCTAAGTAGTATTATGCTAATCGGCCATAATCCAGCGTTACATCAATTAGCTGATTTGCTTACTCAAAACCACTTAGAAAAACTGCCAACGGCAGCCGTCCTTCACATGCATCTGAGCATCACCCAGTGGCATGAATTAGCAGCGGGCTGCGCCACCAGCATTTTATTCGATTACCCGAAAAAGCACGCTTCAACTACCACCTAAGCAACTATGATAAACTGTACTCTTTATTCCAGAGTGAGTGCCTGTGGATCTTTACCTTTCATCGCTCAGTTTTACTGCAAGTATTACCGCCCCAATCTTTTTTATTGGCTTTTTAGGCTATCTACTGAAACGTGTTGGGCTGATTGATGATGCCTTCATAAATACAGCATCAAAGCTCGTATTTATGATCACCCTGCCAGCCTTGGTTTTTATGTCCATCTCACGGACAGATTTTCACGCAGTCTTTAATCCGGAACAACTAGGATTTGTCTTAATTGGCACTCTAATCAGTTTCATCGCTCTTTGGTTTCTCGCTAAGCGCTGGATCAAACAACCAGAAGACTTAGGCGTATTTATACAAGGTGCGTTTCGGAGTAATTACGGCATTATTGGTTTAGCTGTGAGCTATAACCTTTTTTCTGATTCCGGTTTAGCTCAAGCATCCCTATTGCTGGCACTCGTGATTCCTCTATTTAACGTCCTTTCAATCATTGCATTAACTCTGCCAGCCAAACATCAAGGTGGCGCAAGTATTGGCAAAACCGTATTAGAGATCGTAAAAAACCCACTGATCATTGCGGTATTGCTGGCGCTTCCGTTCTCTTACTTTGGTTTTCAACTTCCCGAAATTGCACAAAAAACGGGGCGTTACTTTGCGAATTTGACACTACCTTTAGCCCTACTGGCTATAGGCGGCTCATTGAACATGAAGAGCTTACGCAGCACATCTTCTCAAGCCACTTGGGCGACCTTATCAAAGCTGCTTTTTATTCCATTGATATTAACGCTAGCCGCTTGGGCATACGGCTTTAAAGGGCAAGACTTAACCATGCTAATGGTTCTATTTGGCTGCCCAACGGCTGCAGCTAGCTTTGTGATGGCTAAAGCGATGGGAGGCAATGAGAAACTAGCAGCGAATATAATCTTGATGACGACCATAGGCTCTATTCTTAGCCTATCGGCAGGCATCTATATCATGCGCGTCACAGGTGTCATTTAAGCTTCAGTACATTCTGTACGCTTAAGGTAGGTCTGTAAGCTAATTTGATCTGTAGTTTCAAAATGACGGGACAATTGCGTGAGCGATTGGATACGATCCAATCTAAACATACGAAAATCATCGCGTAACTCACACCAAGCAACCAAGGTCCAAACAGCACCCCAGTACACTAAACCTAAAGGCCAAACTTCACGCTCGGATTGTTGTTTATCTTCTCGTTGATAACCAATTGCAATCACAAACCTATTCTTGATCGCGACTCTAATCTGATCGCTGTATTGCGTTGTCCATTGTCGATGCAATCCAGGAACAACAAACCATTCGGGGCCTTCAATATATTGGTCGTAAAGTTCAGTAGGCAAAACCGCTCTGACTTTATCTAACACTCGGGAAGCAGACTGCCCCAGATGCTGATCACTACAACCCTGCACTAAGCGCACGCCAAGCAACAGTGCTTCTAGTTCCTCTTCATCAAACATCAAAGGTGGCAGATTGAATTCTGGGCGTAGCCGATAGCCCACCCCCGCTTCACCTTCAATAGGCACACCAGAAAGCGAAAGCGCCTGTATATCTCGGTAGATAGTTCTCTCAGAGACTTCCAATACTTCTGCCAAAGCGCTGGCCGTTAAAGCTGTTCGGCGGCCGCGCAAAAGCGTGAGTAATTGAAATAAGCGTTCCGCTTTCCTCATCGGTAATTTAGCTCCCTAAGCCCCTTCGCAAATCATCGCTTCTGTTTGTACTTCCATATGACGCATATGACAACTGTCCATATCAATAAGACCACACAACGACTGGCCTTCGTCAGATTGCATAAATGCATCGCCCGCCGCTTTAGCTGTCGGCATATCCTGCCAATAAGCTAAATCATGCAGTAAGCCATTTTCATCTTCGCTCACTGAACGATACAGAAAGCCTTCCTGCTTTTTTAACCACTCATTAACCTTGTCATGAGTCGATGCAAAGTCAGCTTTATTCACGCCTGATTTCAGATTGTAAGTTACCATTTCCACGACGGTTGTTGTCATTGTTATTCTCCTTAATCCAATTCTTAAATATGACAACAGGGATGCTAAACTAGGCCTACTGACAGCGTAGTGTCAGTAGAGTTTTATTAAGTGAGGATAAAGATGTTTAAGTTATTCAAAAGCGATCGATTGGCAAAAGCTTTTAAGGCGATCGATGCCGATGATCTGACCAAACTACAAAAACATCTGCAAAAACTCGAACCTGAAGAAATCAATCAGCCAGTCTCCGATGATACTGCGCCTTTAGCTGAAGTCTGTATTCTTAAAGAAGCCCCTAAAGCGTTAAAGCTGGTGTTAAACTTCGGCGCTAATCCAGACCAAACAAGTCACACAAATGCAGCTCTAACACTTGCAGAGCTGTCACTTAGACAAGAAAAAAGTCTGTCCTTACTAACAGCGCTTTATACTGCTGGTGCCAAAACCGATCCAACACCATTGATGCAACAATGCTTTGACCACTGTTCCGAACAAGAACTCATGCTGCATCTATCCGTCTTGCTCCAATATAGCGGACAGCTTGATGACGAACTTGTTCATAAAGCCTTAGCTAGCGATCAGTTACCGCTTATTCACTTTATTATAAATTCTGGCGCATCTTGTCCAGACGATATAAACCAGCATAATTACTCAGAAGAGACGCTAAACTATGCACAAAAATGCTGGGACGATCAGAGAATTAGAGCGATGTTTCTCTCATGACAGATTCAAAGAGATGCTATGTAATAGCTGTCGCTGGTGCACCTGGTAGCGGTAAGACCTCTTTAACCCTAGCCCTAGCTAAACTGCTAGATGCAGACACACTCTTTTACGATGATTATCAACAAGCCACAAATCAATCCATGGCAGAAATCCTTCAATGGATGAAACAAGGTAGCGACTACAACAAGTTAAATATTCCCGGCTTTGCTGAAGCGATTGCCACCCAGATCCAAACCACTCATAAACGGTTCTTGTTGATTGAAACCCCATTAGGCCGACATCATCACGCCAGTGGACGATATATTGATTGCCTAGTTTGGCTAGACACTCCTCTTGATATTTCACTTGCTCGTAATATCAAAGCCTTTAGCAGCGAATTTAAAAAGGCCCCATCCGACTACGCTCAACAACTTGACTGGCTAGCTAATTACCTTGAAGGCTATATTCAAGATATCCGCGCTACACTCGTCATACAGCAAGAACGCTTAGTCAAAGATGCCGATATTAATATCGATGGCACCCTTCCACTTGGCGAAATAACTCAGCACATTTACCAAGCGATCTCACAAGAACAATAAAAAGGATAAACAATGCAACCTCTTTGCTTAGATGATTCAACAGCTGAACAACAGGACTGGAAAGCCTACCTTTGCATCGAGGCATTTATTCAAGATTTTGTCACAGCCCAAGCACTGTTAACGGCTTTACAACTAGGCCTGATCAAAATCCTATCAGACCAACCTCGTTCTGAAGATGCTTTGCAACAAAGCCACCCTAAAGTGACAGCCCTGGGTATGCTGCTCCAACAATTAAAAGCAGCCAATGTAATTGAGCAGGACGACAATCTTCAATGGCAACTGACGACGGATTTCAGCCAAACACTCCCCTTCCAAGATCTGCTACTTTCCAAATTGGAGTTTGCAAATCTATTAGCACCTGACCTTTTGGAGCACTACACACTGTTCCTTGAGGACATGCCTCGTTTTATTCAGCAAGCTAAGGTATTTGAATTGTTCGCTTACAATCGCTGTTTTGAGGTCACGCCAGAAAACATTACTGCAACCCGTCGCTGGATGCGCTTCACCACCTGCTTAACCCGCTACGAAGGCCGTGTAATTGCTAAACACGCCGATCTGAGTCATATAAAAAATCATTTGGATATCGGAGGAAACAGTGGAGAATTTGCACTGCAATTATGCAAAACCAATCCAGCACTCAATTCGACTATTATCGATCTTCCTGTGGTGTGTGAAGTAGGTAAAAGACACATTAAGAGTGAACAAGAAGCAGATCGAATCGATTTTAAAGCAGCAGACGCTCTTGTGGATAAACTACCGCAGCAACAAGATCTGGTGACGTTCAAATCTATTTTGCATGACTGGCCAATAGAAGCCTGTGCACAATTTATCCGACAAGCAGCAAGCACATTAAATGATCGGGGTGAAATACTGATATGTGAAAGAGGACCATTAGATCTAAGTGATCCAGTACCTTATGGCCTCTTGCCTATGTTGTTGTTCAATCGCTCTTTCCGTGAACCCAATGCTTATATCGAGTTATTGAAAAGTAATGGTTTTAACAACATTGAGATTGAAACCATTCAGTTAGAAACGCCATTCTTCCTAATTCG
This sequence comes from Neptuniibacter sp. QD48_11, assembly GCF_047778095.1. GTDB lineage: Bacteria > Pseudomonadota > Gammaproteobacteria > Pseudomonadales > Balneatricaceae > Neptuniibacter. The sequence continues at coordinate 549,121 of NZ_CP180551.1, read as the reverse complement.
GGCTAGACGTTAAAACTTGAGGGAGTTTTAATTGATAGGTCAGGTATATCGATCTTAGGGCAGCGATTTACCACAACCTTAAGACCTGCAACTTCAGCGCGTTTCTGTGCGTCTGGGCTATAAACCCCTAACTGTAACCAAACCGCCTTAGCTCCGATTTGAATGGCTTCGTCGATAACCTCTCCAGCCTGATCGCTGCGGCGAAACACATCGACCATATCAATCTTCTTATCGATATCAGCTAAAGAGGCCACAACCTGCTCACCGTGCAGAGTTTCACCCTCAAGTGCAGGGTTGACCGGGATAACGTCATAATCGCAAGTTTTCAAGAAAGCCATCACACGAAAACTTGCGCGCTCAGGCTTGTTACTTGCACCTACTAGCGCGATAGTCCGGACACTTTCTAAAACATCGATAGATAACTGATCGTCAGTCATGACTATCACCTTCGGCATGCATGCCTTTGCAAACACTACACTCTGGGTCTTTGCGCAATTTAAGGGTGCGCCAATCCATGGTTTTGGCATCTAAAAGCAGTAAACGGCCTGCCAAGTTCTCGCCAACCGAAGCCAAAACTTTTAATGCTTCTAATGCTTGAACCGATCCGATAATACCGACGAGAGGCGATAAAACACCGGACTCAGAGCAAGTAAGCGCTTCATCACTTCCCTCTTTGTAGAGGCATTGATAGCAAGGTGATTCAGGATTAAGCGGATCGTAAACCGCCACCTGACCTTCCATACGGATAGCCGCACCGGAAACCAATGGTTTCTTGTGCATAAAGCAGGCACGGTTAATCGAAAACCGAGTACTAAAGTTATCAGTACAATCAACCACAAGGTCAACGGTTGCGACTAAACGCTGCAAAGCCTCATCGTCTAAACGCTCATACAATGCTTTAACTCGAGTATCCGGATTAAGACCGGCAATGGTATTTCGAGCCGAATCCACTTTAGGCGCTCCAATACGCTTAGTGTTATGAGCAATCTGACGCTGTAGATTGGAAAGCTCGACCTCGTCATCATCCACTAGGATAAGCTCACCTATACCTGCCGCAGCTAGGTACATAGCGACAGGACTGCCCAAACCACCTAGACCTATGATCAAAACTGTCGAATTTAACCAGATCTCCTGCCCATTGATATCGACATCAGGCAACATAATTTGGCGGCTGTAGCGTAATAGCTGCTCATCACTCAGCATTGTTTTCTCCTTAAGCGCAGGTGTTACCTGGCCATAATGCAAAGGTTACTCGCTCATTATCGCCATAATCGCGCTGAGTACCAATTTCTGTATACCCTAAACTGTCCAGCAAGGCGCGGCAAACAGGACCTTGGTCATAACCATGTTCAAACAACAGATGACCACCTGGAACAAGGTAACTTCGAGCCTGTTCACATATATGTTTGATATCTGCCATTCCATGATCTTCAGCCGTGAGCGCTGAGAGCGGCTCAAACCTCACATCACCTTGCTCTAGATGCGGGTCTTTCGGATCGATATAAGGAGGATTACTGACGATCATATCGTAATGGCCATGGTGAGGCTCAAACCAGCTTCCTTGTATGACTTCTACGTTTTCAAGCTGCAAACGGGCTCGATTACGCTCGGCCAATTGTGCCGCCTCCGGCACAAAGTCTGATGCAACCACAGTCCATTCTGGATTTTCATAAGCCAAGGCTAAAGCAATTGCACCTGTTCCCGTGCCCAAATCAGTAATGCGCGCTTGTTTTTTGGTGCATAACTGCAAAGCCTTTTCGACCACCACTTCGGTATCGGGACGAGGAATCAAGGTATGAGGGGACACTTCCAAGTCAAAATCCCAAAAACCTCGCATACCGATAATATGCGCAACAGGCTCACCTTTGAGACGCCGATCAATCATCACTGTCAATTGATCGACAATTTTTGGGTCTAACTCTTTTTCAGGCCAAGTAAACAGGTAGCTGCCCGGCTTATCGAGCAGATGACATAGCATCAACTCAACATCTAATTGAGCCGACTCACTGACACCACCGAGTTGATTACTTAGTTTTACCGCTTGCTTAATCTGCATAGAGATTTAATACATATCAAAAAGGGCCATACAGGCCCTTTGATTAACTTTCTTCGGAGAGCGCCCCAAGCTGTTCTGCTTGGTGCTCATTTAAGAGCGGCTCAACAACGTGTTGCAGCTCACCACCAATAATCTCCTGCAGCTTATATAGCGTTAGGTTGATACGGTGATCCGTTACTCGACCTTGTGGATAATTATAGGTACGGATTCGTTCAGAGCGGTCACCACTACCCACTAGACTTTTACGCGTACTTGCCATTTCGGCTGCCTGTCGTTCGTCTTCTGCAGCCTGTAAACGAGATGCTAGAAGTGACATCGCCTTAGCACGGTTCTTATGCTGCGAACGCTCTTCCTGACACTCAACTACTACACCTGTAGGAATGTGGGTCAAACGAATAGCCGAATCAGTTTTATTGACGTGCTGACCACCAGCACCTGATGCACGGAAGGTATCAACACGTAGATCAGCTTTATTGATCTCGATCTCAGCGGACTCATCCATCTCTGCCATAATTGCAACGGTACAAGCAGACGTATGAACACGGCCTTGAGACTCGGTTTCAGGAACACGTTGTACACGGTGTGCACCGGATTCGAATTTCAGCTTCGAATACACATCCGTCCCAACGATACGAGAGATAACCTCTTTATAGCCGCCATGGTCACCTTCGTTAACGCTGATAACCTCTACACGCCAACCCTGTACTTCCGCGAAACGAGAGTACATACGGAAAAGATCACCGGCGAAAATAGCTGCTTCATCTCCACCGGTTCCGGCACGTACTTCCAAGAAGACGTTGCGAGAATCATTTGGATCTTTAGGTAATAAAAGAATCTGCAGTTCAGCTTCAAGGTTTTCGATACGCTCTTTAACGGCAGGGTATTCCTCTTTTGCCATCTCTCGCATATCAGGATCACTGTCAGCCATCATCATCTCGGCTTCTTCAAGATCATCCTGCGCTTGATTAAAAGCTGCAAATGCCTGTACCACAGGCTCTAATTCGGAATATTCCTTGGAATAATCACGAAACTTATCCTGATCTGAGATAATTTCTGGATCAGACATTAGAGCAGCAAGCTCTTCGTATCGATCGCTAAGCTTTTCTAGCTTACTTAGAATAGATTCTTTCATTATTTCTCATTCTTAGCATGTTCACCTAACTGGTGAAGCTCTTGCACCAAGTCCAGTAATTCACTGCGCCCTTCAGCGCTTGCTTTACGCATTTGAATTGTAGGATGGTGCAGCATTTTATTCGTCAGGCTACGCGCTAACATGGTTAACACTTCTTCAGCTGGTTTACCATTCTCCAGCTGTTTTAACGCTCGGCCTAATTCTTGATCACGCAAACTTTCTGCCTGACCACGGAAAGCCGTTAATACATCAACCGCTTCCAGTGAACGCAACTGACGCATAAATTCATGCGCGCCAGTCTCTATAATTTCTTCTGCTTGCCTAGCAGCATCTTCACGGCTACGTTGGTTCTCTTCGATAACCTCTTTAAGGTCATCGACCGTATACAAATAAACATCATCCAGTTCCGCAACTTGCGCCTCTATGTCACGCGGAACGGCTATATCAACCATAAAGATAGGGCGGTGCTTACGTTGCTTAAGCGCGGACTCAACTGCACCTTTACCTAGAATAGGCAACTGGCTGGCAGTAGAAGCAATCACTATATCGGCCTCGGCCAGCGCATTTGGAATATCACCCAACAAGATCGCTTTACCATCAAATTCATCAGCCAATGCCAAAGCACGATTAAGGGTACGGTTAGCCACCGTGATATCTTTAACGCCAGCATTCGCTAAATGGCGCGCTACCAACTCTATGGTTTCACCTGCGCCAATCAGTAACGCTTTGCTTTCGCGCATATCCGAGAAGATATGCTGAGCAAGGCTTACTGCTGCATAAGCAACTGATACTGGGTTTTCACCAATCGCCGTATCAGTACGCACCTGCTTAGCCACAGAAAACGTCTGCTGGAATAAGCGTCCCAGCTCGGCACCTACATGGCCATTTTCTTGAGAAAGGCTATATGCCGACTTCAGTTGACCAAGTATCTGCGGCTCTCCCAATACTAAGGAGTCCAAACCGCTCGCAACACGCATCATATGACGCGCGGCATCTTCACCCCAGAAAGCATAGGAACATTGCTGCAGTTCATCAGGATCTAAATCGTGGTATTTGCCTAGCCATTCCAACAGGGCTCTCGACCCTTCTATGGCAGAAGAGCAATACAGCTCTGTACGGTTACAGGTCGATAGGATGGCAATCTCTTTCAGATCAGCAAATTCGGCAGCACCATTCATCGCTTCAGCAAGCAGCTCGGGGGCAAACGCCACGCGTTCGCGAACCTCTACCGAAGCCGTTTTGTGATTGATGCCTAATGCAAGTAACGCCATGCGATCCGCCATACCAAAAAATCTACCGTCATATAGACGGCACTACAAATCAACTGAAGCTGATCTAAATCAGCGCGCTATGATACAACGCTTTGCGACAAAGGTTAAAAGGCAGCACCACAATTTAGGCAACTTCGATCAAAAAACAGCGGATTAATTACAAATCTTTGGACAAAATCCACATAAATCGAACAAAAATAAAGAACCTTAGGTCTAACTCTTTAAATTAAGGTCAAAGTCAGCATGTATGAGTAACAATCTAAAAATCGTTAACTTATTCTCTTTAAAACCTTTGGTCGGTAGCTGACAAGCCACAGGTTATTCAACTATAGTGACCAAATCATTCAGGGATGTCGGGGCTATTACGGCTGTATACATGAATAAATCACTTATCGTTTTAACTTGTGTCTTCGCCTTATTACAAGGCTGTCAAAGCACCCCAACGAAACAGACACAAGAAGTTACCTCCGAGCCAGTTAATTACGTAGATGGCGAGTTCAACCAAGAATCTCTTTACGATTTATTACTTGCCGAGATTGCAGGGCAGCGCAGGCTCTTCCCAGTAGCCCTGGAGAACTACCTCAAACAAGCTGAGAAAAGTCAGGACTCTGGCGTTGCAGAACGCGCCACACGAATTGCTCAATACCTAAGAAACCCTGACAAAGTCATTCAGGCGTCCCAACTTTGGCGCGAAATTGCTCCGTCTAATCCAGAGCCTTATCAAATAGAAGCGAATATGCTTCTACATAAAGGCAAATACACCGAGGCACTGCCTTTGGTTGAGAAGGCCTTAGAGTTCGATCCATTACGCACCTTGGCTTTGATTCGTGGGCAAGTAGAACGTATTGATCCCCAAGTCTTATCCGGCTACATCACGATGCTAAATAAGCATCGTCAATCTGCCGATCCACGCTCTGATCTGGAGCTGACTCTAGCACTGTTGCATCGAGCCAATAACAACGAGCAGGCTTCACTCACCTCGTTTAATCGCGCCCTTAGGATTGACCCCGAGAATCCAGAAGCGTTGATACAAAAAGCTGAACTGCTGCGCTCTCAAAACAAAGTCTACGATGCACTTAAGCTTATCCGCTCTGCTTTTGAACAACAGCCAAATAACCGTCAGTTGCATATCCTTTACACACAGCTGTTATTCCAAAATAAGCAATCTAAACAAGCGGTTTCTCAGGCTAAAGAGCTGCTAAAAAACAATTTAAAAGATCATCAGTTAACCTACTACTTAGCCCTGTTGATGCTAGAGAATGAAGCCCCCCAGGACGCTAAAGCAGCCTTTTTGCGATTACTTGAACTGAAACCTGAGGACACTTCACCGCATTTTTATTTGGGCCACATTGCTCAGTCGGAAGAGATGCGTGATCAAGCGATTGAACATTACAGCTCTGTAAAAAATGGCTCTAACGTTCTGCAATCCCTATCTCGAGTAAGCTCGCTTCTTAAAGATGTGGAAGACAAACCTCGTCTACAGCAGATTTTATCTGATGCCAGAGCCAGCATGCCCAACCAAGCAGCTTCAATTTATACATTAGAGGCAGAATGGCTAAACCTCCATAATTTGAAAGAGGAAGCCTTAACTGTATTAGAAGATGCGCTAGTACTGTTTGTTGATAACACCGCACTGCTATACACCCGTGCAATGATGGTGGAATCAACCGATTTCCCGCAGGCAGAAAAAGATCTACGCAGAGTATTAGAATTAGAGCCTGGCAACGCTACAGTGCAGAATGCTTTAGGCTACACCCTGCTTCTACATACTGAGCGTTATGAAGAAGCCTACAAGCTAATCCAAGCAGCGCTAACCACAGAGCCAGAAGACCCTGCTATTTTGGATTCAATGGGTTGGGCTTTATTTAAATTGGGTAGAAATCATGAAGCCGTGACTTATTTAGAAAAGGCTCATGCTTTATATTCCGACCCTGAAGTCTCTAGCCACCTAATTCAGGTGTATTGGGCAATAGATCAAAAAGAGAAAGCTCGTTCACTGCTACAAAGAAGCCAAAAAGATAATCCGGGCGACCCCTTCTTAGAAGAAGCAGCACAGCTAATTAACGCAGAGTAATAAAAGTAGATGTTAAAAAAGTACCTTGGAGCGTTGCTGTGCCTATTCTTAGCCGGTTGTAGCTTACAAAAAACTCAGCTACCAGCACCTAGCGATATTTCTTGGGAAACTCGGCAAAGTCTGCTTAAAGACATCTCTGATTGGGAAGCTAGCGGCAAGATAGGCATCCGTACACCTGAGGACAGCCAATCAGCCAGTTTAAAATGGCTACAAGAAGGTTCTGATTATCAGATAGATATCCGCGGGCCTTGGGGGCAAGGTGGCGCATCTATTGCGGGCAACCCACAAGAAGTTACCGTTGATATTGCCGGCGAAGGAACCTTTACCGGTACAAATCCGGAACAAATCCTCCATCAACAGTGGGGCTGGGCACTGCCTGTCAGTGATATTTTTTGGTGGATCAGGGGGCTACCTTCGCCTCACTCGCAATACGACCAAACAATCGTCGATGAAAGACTTGCACGATTAACCCAACAAGATTGGAAAATTGAGTATCTTCGCTATAACCAACAAACACCTGCCCTACCTACTAAAATGCGTCTGCAGTACCGTGATTTGAAAGTCACCATTGTGATTAAAACGTGGATAAAACTATAGTCAGCGGGAATCACCCCAACATTAATTTCATTCTCGCGTAGCCATCACAGAAAGCCCGCAATTACGCTCTGAATACTAGTAGCCCCTCCCCCTGCTTTAGTTTGACTTTTAACCACGAGTCTTGGATAATCTGCGCCTCTTTCAACGGGAGGCCGGTCCTCCAAGAGGAATAATGTTGGGGTATCGCCAAGCGGTAAGGCACTGGATTCTGATTCCAGTATGCGGAGGTTCGAATCCTCCTACCCCAGCCAAATGCCTATGAACGGTTCCCGATCTACAGATTCCGAACAAATTACAATCGAAAAGGTGCACGCCGTGTCCAAGATGATGGTCTTCACCGGCAACGCTAACCCTGATCTGGCGAGAAAAGTAGTTGATCGCCTAGATATTCCTATGGGTAAAGCGAATGTTGGTCGTTTTAGTGATGGCGAAGTAAGCGTTGAGATTCAGGAAAACGTACGTGGTAAAGACGTATTTATTATCCAGTCTACTTGCGCGCCAACTAACGACAACTTGATGGAGCTGATTGTACTAGCCGACGCTCTTCGTCGCGCTTCTGCTTCACGTATCACAGCTGTTGTACCTTACTTCGGCTATGCACGTCAGGATCGACGTCCACGTTCTGCTCGTGTACCTATCACTGCAAAAGTAGTTGCAGATATGATGGATGCTATCGGCATCGACCGCGTACTGACAGTTGACCTACACGCTGACCAGATTCAGGGCTTCTTCTCTGTACCTGTAGATAACGTTTACGGTTCACCTGTTCTACTCGACGACATCGTTGATCAGGAATACGACAACATCTTAGTTGTTTCTCCAGACGTTGGTGGTGTAGTTCGTGCCCGCGCAGTTGCTAAGCAACTTGATTGCGACCTAGCAATCATCGACAAGCGTCGTGAGCGTGCTAACGAATCTCAAGTTATGAATATCATTGGTGATGTTGAAGGCCGTACTTGCGTATTGGTTGATGACATGTGTGATACTGCCGGTACGCTTTGTAAAGCAGCTAAAGCACTTAAAGATAACGGTGCAGCACGCGTTGTAGCTTACGCGACTCACGCCGTACTTTCTGGCCCTGCAGTAAGCAACATCACTAATTCTGATCTAGATGAATTTGTTGTTACAGATACGATTCCACTGTCTGAATCCGCATCTAAGTGCGACAAAATTCGTCAGCTAACACTTGCTCCGCTTCTAGCTGAAGCTGTGCGCCGTGTTTGCAATGAAGAATCCATCAGCGCGATGTTCCGTTAAGGACAACTCGCTGGTAAAGCAACTTACTCAATAACGAGTAAGTTTTTCCACCCTCGGGTGATTGCTGCAAAGCCTGGTCGCAAGGTTTTGCAGCTTATTTATTTAAAGGTATTAAAAATGTCTAACTTTGTAGTTAATGCAGTAGCACGTGCTGACGAAGGGAAAGGTGCGAGCCGCCGCCTACGTCGCGAAGGTCTAGTTCCTGGTATCGTTTTCGGTGGTGACAAGCGTAAGAAGCCTGCTTCTATCTCTGTTCCTAACAACGAACTAGTTAAAATGATCGAAGATCAGACTTTCTTCTCTTCTATCCTTACTCTGTCTTTGGACGGTAAAGAAGAGCAAGTAATCATCAAAGATCTACAGCGTCACCCAGCTAAGCCTGTAGTACTGCACGCTGACTTCCAGCGCATTACTAAATCCAACAAGATCAAGATCACTGTTCCTGTTGAATTTGCTAACTTCGAGAAGTCTCCAGCATCTAAAGCAGCTTGCAAGTTCGCAGCAGAGAAAAACACTGTTGAGATTCTTTGCCTACCAGCAAACTTGCCAGAAACTCTAGTTGTTGACCTTTCTGCTTGTGCTTCAGACCAGGTTCTTCACCTATCTGACATCACTCTTCCAGAAGGTGTTGAAATCGTTTCTCTACGTCGCGGTGAAGATCACGACCAGGGTATCGGTTACGTTTACGCTCCTCGTGGCGCGAAAGCTAGCTAATTTAGCTAAATAGCACTGGCATGAAAGACAAGATCCAGCTTATTGTCGGACTCGGCAACCCGGGTGATAAATACGCACAAACTCGTCACAATGCTGGTGCTGAGTTTGTCGAGCAGCTTGCTGCTCGACATCTCGCTCCCCTAAAGCCCGAAAAGAAGTACCACGGGCTCTACTCTAAAGCTCAGATTGGAAACCAAGTTATTCATCTTTTGGTTCCTACCACATTTATGAATCTGAGCGGCCAGGCTGTTGCAGCACTGGCAAGCTTCTACAAGATACCACCCGAAGCGATCTTAGTCGCTCATGATGAGCTCGATATTCCACCAGGTATTGCGAAATTCAAGCAAGGTGGCGGTCATGGTGGTCATAATGGTTTGCGCGACATCATCAGCAAACTAGGTAACAACAAAAATTTCTACCGTTTACGTCTTGGCATTGGCCACCCAGGCCACAGCAGCCAAGTAAGCGGTTTTGTTCTGAAAAAAGCTCCAGCTAAAGAACGTGATGCCACAATGGCAGCTATCGATGAAGCTGAACGTTATTTGGAGCTTGCTATTGCCGGTGACTGGAACAAAGCGATGAACCAGTTACACAGTTTTTCAGCTAGCTAGATTACTCACAGGATTCAATCATGGGTTTTAAATGCGGTATTGTAGGCCTACCTAACGTAGGTAAATCGACTCTTTTCAATGCGCTAACAAAAAACGGCATTGCGGCAGAGAACTTTCCATTCTGCACCATTGAGCCGAATGCAGGCACAGTATCTATGCCTGACCCGCGTTTAGACAAACTTACAGCGATTGTTAATCCAGAACGCACAATTCCAACAGCGATGGAGTTCGTAGATATTGCTGGTCTTGTTGCAGGCGCTTCTAAAGGTGAAGGCCTTGGTAATAAATTCTTGGCAAACATCCGCGAAACAGACGCAATTGCGCATGTAGTTCGTTGCTTCGAAGATGAAAACGTAATCCACGTTGCCAACAAGATTGATCCGCTATCTGATATCGAAACAATCAACCTTGAGCTAGCACTTGCTGATTTAGAATCCTGTGAAAAACAGCTTCAGCGTATCCAAAAGCTTGCAAAAGGTGGCGATAAAGAAGCCGTAGCTCAAAAAGCAATGCTAGAGAGAGTTATCCCTCATCTAGAAGAAGGCAAACCAGTTCGTGGTTTAGGTCTTGATGAAGATGAGATGAAAATCGTTAAAGGCTTCCACCTTCTTACCGTGAAACCAACCATGTACATTGCCAACGTTGATGAAGATGGTTTTGAAGACAACGCTCACCTAGATACAGTGAAAGAGCTAGCCGCATCGGAAAATGCCGGTGTAGTAGTGGTATGCAACAAGCTAGAAGCTGAGATCTCTGAACTAGATGATGAAGAGCGTGATGAATTCCTAGCTGATTTAGGTATGGAAGAGCCTGGCTTAGACCGCGTTATCCGCGCAGGTTACGAATTACTTGGCCTACAAACATACTTTACTGCTGGCGTGCAGGAAGTGCGTGCTTGGACAGTTAAAGTCGGCGCAACAGCCCCTCAAGCAGCCGGTGTTATCCACACTGACTTTGAGAAAGGCTTCATCCGTGCTGAAGTTGTAAGCTACGATGATTTTGTTGAGCATAATGGTGAAAACGGCGCTAAAGACGCTGGCCGTTGGAGACTTGAAGGTAAAGATTACATCGTTCAAGACGGCGATGTAGTACATTTCCGCTTCAACGTTTAAGCAGACAACTGTACAAAAAAAAACCGGCTTTTATAGCCGGTTTTTTTTATTCAAAAATTCCTGAAATTTCATGCAGTAATCTATTGACACCCCCGCCCGAAAGTAGAATAATGCGCGCCTCTGAGACGTGGCAATATAGCTCAGTTGGTTAGAGCATCGCATTCATAATGCGAGGGTCGCAGGTTCGAGTCCCGCTATTGCCACCATGTTTCAGTCTATGCTGGGGTATCGCCAAGCGGTAAGGCAACGGGTTTTGATCTCGTCATGCGGAGGTTCGAATCCTCCTACCCCAGCCACTATTGAGCTTAACTCTCCGAGTTAATCTGAGTGGCAATATAGCTCAGTTGGTTAGAGCATCGCATTCATAATGCGAGGGTCGCAGGTTCGAGTCCCGCTATTGCCACCATGCTCTAAAAAGAAAGTGTGCTCAAATCTTAGTTGGGGTATCGCCAAGCGGTAAGGCAACGGGTTTTGATCTCGTCATGCGGAGGTTCGAATCCTCCTACCCCAGCCACTTTCTTATTTCTCCATAGTACAAACAATCCCCTTTTGGGTATTGATCGAGCTATCCTTACGACATCCTTTTCAGAGCATTATCCATACCTTTTGGATTTCCTTGATTAAAGCTGAGCATTCATTTTAGCTAAGCTCAAAATTAGTCTCGCCTTCATTCTGATCACTTTTATCTTCTATAATTAACATTCAACAGTAACGAACGTTGCTTGGATATCAAGCAACACCTCATTAATGCAATTTTTTAAGTTATATATTCAATTGAATTCATATATTCTCTGTCTATAAGGATTTAGCTAGCAGGAGACAGGTCAGGCATGTCTGAAGTTATTGATATTGACGGAAACGCCCTTTTAGAAAAATACGGTACTGGGCAGCAGACTCGTAAACAACGCCTGAGAAAAAATATTCAGCTTTTATTCCTTGGCCTAAGCACCGAAGAAACTGCTCCTCTAATCACGCTTCTAAGAACATCACGTATTTCACCTCGCGGTAGGCAGGTCAGCACTGAGCAAGAGTTCTTAGAAGCTCTTGGTGAGCGCTCATGGGATCTTATTCTTTGCACTATAGACAGAGGTGAATTCACTTCAAAGCTTGCTGTCAGCCATTTAAAGCGCTTAGACAAAGATATCCCTGTTATCCAGATAATTCCAAGTTCAGACAGTCAACTATTACTACAAGGCCTTAAAAACCATATTCAAGCCGTTGTTCCTCTAGATGAGAAAGAACTTGTCTTAATTAACATTCGTCGAGAGCTTGACCAGCTCGATTATCGTAGACGATTACGAAGAGTTGAAGCTGCTTTAGCCGAAGCAGAAAAACGCTCACAACAGTTAATGGACAGCTCACGTAATCCAATTGCATGCTGTGACCATCACAAAATCATCTATTGCAATGATAGCTTCCTTGAGCATTTTGGATTGGATTCTAAGAATAAAGTCATTAACAAACCTTTAACTGATTTCTTTACACTTGATGATCGGACCGAAATAACCGAACAACTTAATTCGCTTGAAGAAACGACCAGCGGCGATCTTATTCTTCAGTTCACAGCTCAACGTACTGATCATTCAGAATTCATCGCCAATATGGAATTTTCTCGCTCAGACTATAACGGCTCCATAATTACACGTGCTCTATTTCATGTAGACGAAAGCAGCAACCAACACCTTCTCAGTGAAGACTTAGATTTTGTTTCCGGTTTATTCAACAAAGAATACCTATATAGACAGCTAGAACAAATTACCCAAAAAGCTCTTCGCGGAGGCAATGATCGCTGTCTCATCTATATAGAACTAGACCAGCTAGATCAGATCAAGAATAAGTTTGGTCATGAAGGTAGTGACCAACTTATTCGAGATATATCTACCTTACTAAGTAAAACTGTCAATAAAGCTCATATTCTAACGCACCCTGCAGAAAACGCTTTCAGTATCATCTTTAATGACTCAAATATAAAAACAGCTGAGAAATTTGCTAATCAACTTCGCAAAAAGGTAGCTAATGTTCATTCCCATATAACTGGGATTGATGTTCAATCGACCTGTTCTATTGGCTTAGTAGCAATTACCGATAGCACTCCTCCTCCGATAGAACTGATCAATCGTGCTAAGGCGGCTATTTTCACATTACGTGAAGTCACTCCACAAGGTAACGGAGTAACAGTTTATATCCCTGAAGCCGCACTATCAGAACAGGCAGAAGAGGAATTTGATCAATTACGAAAAGCTGTGGACAACAATCAATTTAAGCTTCTTTTCCAACCAATCGTTAATCTAACGGCAGAAGATAAAATCCATCATCATTATGAAGCCTTGCTTCGTCTAGTAAATGACAATAAAGATGAACTATCTCCTAATGATTTTATGAGCGCTGTAAGCAATTCCGAAACTGCTATCAAAGTCGATCGCTGGGTGATTGAGCAAAGCATTCAGCAGCTAAAGACTACATTAGACCAAGAGCATAAGAATGTTATTTTCATCAATTTATCCGCTCACACTTTAGGTGATCAAGAGCTCTTAACTTGGCTAGCAGCTAAACTCCGGAAAAATAACATTCCTGCAGAAAGGCTTGTATTCCAAATAAGTGAATCTGACATATCCATAATAGCCCCTAAACAAGCGCAAAACTTCATAGATAAGCTTACAAGTATGCACAGCCGTATCTGTATAAAACACTTTGGCAGCGTTCCAAATTCCCAACACGTTTTATCGATGATCCACTCAGATTTTATCAAAATGGATGGTTCATACATCCAAGATTTAGGATCCGACTCTGTGCAAGATGAAGAGTTTTGCAGTGTAGTACAACAACTCAGAAGCTTGGATAAAATATCCATTGCCCCCCTAGTAGAAAACACAAAGACGATGGCCAATCTCTGGAAAGCAGGTATCGACTATGTACAAGGCTACTATCTGCAACCTCCTAGAGAAAAGATGGATTACGACTTCTTTGCCGAATAATAAAAAAGCCGCTAAACAGCGGCTTTTTTATTTTGCTATTTCACTGTATCTCGATCTCTAAAACCTATCAGATACAAAATTCCGTCAAGACCCAAGGTAGAAATAGCCTGTTTCGCACTTTCACGAACCAATGGTTTAGCGCGGAATGCGATGCCTAATCCAGCAATCGAAAGCATAGGTAGGTCATTAGCGCCATCACCAACGGCAATCGTCTGTTCTAAGCTCACACCTTCTTTTTCAGCAATCTCGCGTAACAGTTCTGCTTTACGCTCACCATTAACCACTGTGCCTTTAACTTCACCTGTCACTTTGCCATCAGCATCGATATCAAGTTCGTTGGCATAGACATAGTCAAAGCCAAGTTTCTTTTGCAGATGAGAAGCAAAATAGTTAAAACCGCCCGATAAGATAGCCGTTTTAAAACCAAGCGCTTTCAAGTTAGACACTAACTCTTCCGCACCTTCAGTCATCGGTAGGCGTTCAGCAATTTGATCCAGCACTGAAACATCTAAGCCTTTTAGTAGAGCCATTCTACGCTTAAAGCTTTCGTTAAAGTCGATCTCACCACGCATAGCCGCTTCAGTGATCTCTGATACCTGATCACCCACACCTGCTTCTTTAGCAAGCTCATCAATCACTTCCGCTTCAATCAGCGTAGAGTCCATATCAAATACTACTAAACGGCGATTACGGCGATAGATGTTATCTTCTTGGAAAGCGATATCTACATCGAGATCACTAGCAGCATTGAGGAATTCAGCCTTTAGTTTCTCAGCATCAGCAGGCGCACCACGCACAGAAAACTCCACGCATGCTTTGGTCTGGTCAGAGGTTTCATCCAAACTTATACGGCCTGAGAGACGGTTGATATTATCGATGTTAAGCCCATGGTTCGCTGCGATTTCGGTCACGCGCGCGATATGTTTAGAGCTCAATTTACGAGACAGTAGCGTAATGATATGACGAGATTTACCTTGCCCTTCAACCCACTGTTCATAGTTCTCTTCTTCCACAGGCTGGAAGCGGATATTCATGTTCAACTCGTGCGCTTTAAAAAGAATATCTCTTAGCAATGGTGAAGACTCGGCCGATTTAGGCACTTCAATCAAGATACCTAAAGACAAGGTATCGTGGATCACCGCCTGACCAATATCCAAAATATTGATCTCGAATTCCGCCAAAATATTTGTGATCGCTGAAGTCACTCCCGGCTTATCTTCACCGGAAATATTGAGCAAAATAATCTCTTTCATCGAAAGGGTTCCAAAGGAATCTTTAATTGCTGGCGATTATAACAAAGCCAGATTACAGGGCCTATTCATTATCACTCAGAAGCAGACTGGGCTGGGCTAAACTCAACTCTACATTTCAAACCGGCAGGCAGTAATTGATCTTTATTCGGGATTTCCACACTGATAGCAAACGTACTACTTGCAGCATCAATAAGAGGATCCACTCGATTCACTTTACCTTCATAAGCCTGTTCTGGGCGCCCTTCAGCATACAAAGTGATAGGCATGTCTTTCTTGATCTGACCATAATATTGCGAACGCATAATCACTTCTGCGTGAAGAGGATCAAGCGAGACAATTTTTAAGAATGGCTGATCATCAACAAGTTCACCTGGTTCGAGTAACCGTTCAACCACAACGCCATTGATTGGGCTTTTCGTTTGGCGTAGAGATAAACGTACATAAGATTCGCTAGCTGTAAGCTCGGCCAAACGCTGCTCTGTAAGCATCTCATCTCGTTCATGATCAGACAGCAGGCCTTTTTTATACAAGACCTCATTACGTTTAACTTTACGCTTAGCAAAATCTACGCGTGCTCGGGCTGTCGCTAAAGCAGCTCGCTCTAGACGAGAGTTAAGTTTCATGACGACTTGGTCTTTTTTAACTTTATCGCCACGACCTAAACTCAATTCGCTAATAACACCTGATACTTCACTACTCAGCTCAATCTCTTTACTCGGCTCTAACAGACAGCTCAATTGGCCATCGCTTAATTGATTATGTTCAACCGCACTGACCAACGGCGAAACACCGAGAAGTAGAACCAATAGTGGAGAAATGTATTTCATATCAAACAACCTAAACTTTGCTGCTAGTAAAAGACAATATTTCGCGCTGACGTTCGTCTTGCTTTAACAAATCGGCACGCATACGCGCATGATCTGCCTCGAGTTGCTTTTGGGCCCTGCGCATTAATTTCAACAGCAGCCAGTTTTTAAACCCTTTTGGAAGCGGCCATTTAAAGGCGCGCTTTAAATAATTAGAGAACTGCTCAGACAATATCGAGTCATCCAAAGACAAGATAACTTCAAAGCTCCCCTGATCGCCCTGACGCGCACAGCGACCTTCTAACTGCCGGTCGATTCGTGACGCTTCATGTAACTCGGTTAAAATCACATGTAGCCCACCCGCTGACTCGACTTCATCATTTAGCTTTATATCGGTACCGCGCCCAGCCATATTGGTCGCAATAGTAACACAACCTGGTTCACCCGCATTCGCAACTATTTCGGCTTCTAACTGATCTTGTTTAGCATTTAATAACTGATGCTGCACATCCATCGCTTGCAGATTTTGGCTTAGTAATTCCGAAGCAGCGACGGAGTGCGTTCCAACCAGTGAGGGGCGCTGTGCTTTATGCAGAACTTTGATCTGTTCGGCAACCTTGTGCCACTTATCACTCTCGTCTATGTAGACATTTGCCCCGAGTTTCTTTCTACGGCTTGGTTTATTGGTTGGGATAAACACCACAGGCAAGCCATAAACTTGCCATAACTCTGAGGCCACCTCTTTTGCAGTACCAGTCATACCACCGAGATGATGATAAAAACGGAAGAAGTTCTGAAAACTGATGCGTGCTAGCGTCTCCCGAGGGTTACTGAGTTCACAGTCCTCTTTAATTTCGATCAGTTGGTGCAACCCTCGTTCCCAACTTCGATCTTCCATTACTCGGCCAGTATGCTCATCAACAATAAGAATTTTGCCTTCTTTAACGAGATAATGTTTATCACGAATAAACAGATGCAGTGCCGTGAGTGCCTGAAAAACTAATTCAAGGCAACGTACTCGCCCTACCCAAAAAGGCCCCAGTCCATCGGTTAACTGCAGTACATGCATTTCGCCTTCATCTGTAAAAGCAACACGTCGCTCTCTGAGGTTGACCTCGTAATGCTTATCTAGCGCTAGTTCAGAAGCGATTGCCATCGCTTGCTGATAGACCTCTTGCTGCTCCTCTTGCTCAATCTCAGGGCCTGAAATAATCAGCGGCGTTCTAGCTTCATCTAATAAAACACTGTCTGCCTCATCGACAATAGCGAAATGGAGCCCACGAAGCATTAAGCCATCGAGCATCTGTTGATTACCCTTTAAACGCTCGGCATGCAAATTCAGCTTATGCTGCTTGCCCTCTAGAACGATGCAGTCTTTTAGATAATCGAACACCAACTCTTTGTTGGTACAGTAAACGACATCTTTAGCATAGATATCACGCCTCTCCATGGGAGAAAGACCATGGACAATAACACCAACATCAAGACCCAATCGGGTATAAACTGGCGTCATTTCCTCAGCATCACGAGCAGTAAGATAATCGTTTACAGTCACTACATGGACAGGCACTCCAGCAAAAGCCGCTGTAGCTGCAGAAAGTGTGGCGGTTAGGGTCTTACCCTCCCCCGTTTGCATCTCTGCAATATTGCCGTGAAACATCGCCAAGCCACCCAGTAACTGGCTATCAAAATGTTTCATCCCCAGGGTTCTACCCGCAACCTCACGCACCAAAGCAAAGCTTTTAACCATTAGTGCAGACGTTATGCCCTGTTTAAACAAAGCCTGCCTAATCTCAGTGATATGATTATCTAATTGCTCATCGGATAGGACTTCAAGCTTTCGAGCTTCTTTATGGATGGACGGCAAAAAACGCTTATAAGCCTTAAGGGACGCTCGGAACGGACGATTTAGATAAGCAGATAGGCTATGTGACCAGCGCTCCATCCGATCCTGCTTGTGGATAAAAAGCTGAGGACGCTCTAAAACGGTTTGCGGCAGTCGCTGAGGCCGTTTATACATCAAACTGCCTCAAGAACACACGCCTTACCGCACGATACCAACGATAGATCAGAGGCTCAGGATCATGCTCTATCAGTACATAGACGCGCTCATCATAACGATTCTTTGGCGCATCAATAACAGATAAGTCGATTCGAAAATGGCTACGGAAACTCTTCAAACCATCTTCACTTTTCGGGTCAGGTGCAATTCGTCCACCACCATCAGTACTTAACACCTTACTCGGCAGTTGCTGAGTTGTAGCAGGCAGTGCTCGAACAATTTCACCTTTATAGGTTTCATTTGGATTAGAGGCGAATCGTAGCTCAACTGAACGGTTCTGGGTGCGCACCTGATCTATCTCATCCTCAGAAACCATCGCGACTAAGGACAACTGATTATAATCTACGACGTATCCAATCAATTCACCACGGTGGACATAGCGTCCCAGAATTCGATGAGCATCAGGGACAACAAATTCGCCGGAAGCAGAGCTATAGAGATTCACACCTTTAAGCCGTTCTAGCGCCCTTTGATATTCACGCTGAATAAAACGCAATTCTTCTCGTAAAATTTCACTGGCCGCGCGATCTCTTAGGCTCGCTTCGAGTCTAATTTCAGCTTCAGCTATCTGGGCTTTAAGCACGTTTACTTTGGCTTCGAGATCAGGTGCTGAGAGCTTAAGTAACAACTTCCCTTCGACCACAGGCTTGCCTGAAGGCACCTCTAAAGATTCGACAAAGCCTGAAACTTGCGAGCGCACATAAGCATCCTGCGGTACCCATAAAACACCTTCGGTCTGAGTTTTATATGGCACAGGTAAAAAGCCTATCAACGCCACCACCGTAGCGATAATCAGCGCAGAAATGGTAAGCACTCGTCCCTTCTTACTTCTTAGTTCAGGATCCGTTGCAGGTTTAGTAATTGTCTTAAGTACTGGCATAAGGAGGGTTGCCCAAATTGACCAAAACGCGAGAAGACTACCAATCACAAAGTATTGCGTTGCGACAAACAAGGCAATCGCAACCATAACAAACAATCGGTAAATATATGCGGCAGAAGCATAGCAAGCTAGCCAAGCCCCTTCACTGGTTGAGTTAGCAGGCGCAGTGAGTTTCTTGACGCCATATAGGTACTTTTTAGTTAGATAAGCTACCTGACTATTACCTCTAGACGCTAAATTAGGTATTTCCAAAAAATCAGCAAGCACGTAGTAAGCATCAAATCGAAGCAGTGGATTACCGTTAAAGAGCAAAGTAGAAAATCCGCCGATCAGCATGGTATTAAACGCGACCGCTCGAACGATACCCGGTTCGGCCAAAACCCATACCATCATCGCGATTGCAGCAACCATCAACTCGACCATAATACCGATCGCGCCCACCAGCATACGCTGATATTTATTCCTAAATGCCGTCGCCGCACTGGCATCTACATAAGGTACGGGAAACAGCACCAGTAGCATCACCCCTACTTCATGTACTTCGCCCCCCCAACGCTTCACAGCGTAGGCGTGGCCAAGTTCATGAATTACTTTTACAAAGGGATATACCAAGGCAATCAGCAAAAGGTTTTCGACGGCTAAGACTCGGTCACTAATATTCTCGGTTAGCGCCCCCCAATGGACAATCGAGAGCGTTAATCCAAACAACACGATCGCAGCCCAAAGAAATAAACCAAACCAGGAATAAAATGGCCGAACTAACCACATGGTCGAGGACAAGAACCCCTCTGGGTCCATCATGGGAATACGGACACTCAATGGGGATTTTAGTTGCTGAATAATTTTCTTCTGCGCTTGTTCTCGTCTTCGAACTTGTAGCTCTTCAATATCTGGCAGAATATCTGATTGGATAACATTCGCGCGATTTAGCTGCGCCACCAACTGAATGACTTCATCCTGAGTAGGCATGCCATCGCCTAAGCGTTTACACGCCACATCCCAGATCTGTTGCAGTGTTCTACGGCCATCCATCAAACCGATGATTTGGTAAGCCTCAGGAGAGAACCGTTGGAATTGACCCGTCACATGGTCTTGAAGCACATACCACGTTTTACCTCGGTACTGATGCCGATGAATATCCGCATGCTTTCGCATACGGATCTTAAGTTCGGCTACGCGGTACCATGAGGCACTAAACAGAGAAACGGACACTATGCCTCCCGCTAGCCCCACCAAGACCAAACTTTAAGACGCATCCATTCCTGCATCTCTCGCGTCCAAATTGATAACAAGTTACGCTCATCGATGTAGATTTTACCCACACCTTCCATACCGGGTTGCAACTGCAGAGATTCACCTTGTAATGACGCCTCTACCACAAAGAACGTCGCTCCATCTTTGGCTTCAGTTAGGGGCGTAATCTTCGTCACTACAAATTCAAATGGCGTTTCAGGTAAAGCAGATAGGTGCAATGTGCCATCTTGGCCGATCAGGACATCAGCAATTCGACTCTCTTTCACCAAAAGATTAATACGGTAAAAGTGCAGAGGCGACACTTCAAAAAGCACTTCACCTTTCTGAACAGCCCCACCTAACCTCTGACTGAGGTCGCCACTGACAATCAGACCATCAAATGGTGACAGGAGCTTTGCACGCTCTAATTGACTATTTACCAGGTCTAACTGGGCTTTAATCTGAGTTTGCTGCGCGTTAATAATATTGAGCTTAGCGCGATCGTGGAACGCTAACGCCTCTTGATACTGTCGATTAAGCTTGGCTTCTTCACTTAGCCATTTAAGGCGCTCAAGATGTAAGTCTCGATCATCCAGCTGTACTAACATCTGGTCTTTCTTAACCACATCGCCTGCTCGATGAACGGCTGAGTGGATATAACCATCATAAGGCGCTGCGATAACACGCTGAATATAGCTATCCAACTTTGCATCTGCTGACAAGCGGTAACTACCTTGAGCAACAGAGAAAAAAATGATCAAAACTGCACTTAGAATAAAGAGTAACTTACGGCCTAAGTAACCTGCACCAAACAGCCTGGAAAATTGAGTTTTTCCAGAGTCCCAAACTTTCAGTAACAGCGCTCTATCATTCAAGCGCTTGTCCTCTAGAGCAGGAATCACCAACGCAGCAATACTCTCGCACAGAGCCACTTCCTGCGCGGTAAATGGAATATCGGGATTTCTTTCAAAGGTCAGCGCGCCAACAATATTGTTAGCCACATATAGAGGTACACTGAGTACAACTGCATCCCCCTGCTGCTGCGAAAGTTTTGAATGGGCAATCACAACCGAACTGCTTTCTAAATCAGGGTTTGGATATACCACTGACTGCTGCTGGTCTATCGCCTCATCCATCACCTCTTCAATACAGCGAATTAGGTTCATCCGCTTACCAAATTGAGTGCTATGGGATAGGTGTAAAACCTTAGAGTGGCCTTTTTGATAGTTACCTAGAGACACACGATCGCAGTTCAGCATTACAGCTAGCTCTGTTACCAAACGCATTGCGGAACTAGCGTAATCAGGTTCGGATTGAACACTGGCTAAGAAATCGATACTTCTTTCTAAACTATCGCCTTTGGTTGAGCGTTGTAGCTTTTCTAGGCGTAGTTTCAAAACTTCTAAAGCCGAGCCGCCAAGCTCCAAAAGCTGCATCGCACGTTTTAGTTGCTGCTCTGATGATACGGCGACAGCAACGGTCGCCACTGCAATCAGTTCATCATCCAAAATAATTGGATAGCCAATCGCAAAAACCTCATGCCCAGGAACGCTAGCAGGTAAAGCGGTTACGAGTGCTGAACGATTAGTAATAATCTCTTCTGCTAATCCATGCAGATCCGATAGTACTCCTGAATCCTGAGGCCAGAGAGCCATAGGGTGGTAGGTATTATCATCTTCATCTAATGGCGCTAGAACTAAAGCAGATTGTGCCCCATCAATTAGGGAACACTGAGAATCCAACCAATCCTGATAAAAACTGTCGGATTGTTGCGAATAGGCATCCAATGTAACAGATGTACTTTGCGACGTTTCTAGCGAACTAGAAGAATCTTGTGGATGTTTTGTGTCTGACTGATTGTCCATGGCTGAGCAGGCCTGTTACTAAAAACGAAAAGGGCTGCATGCAGATAAGCTGCAGCAGCCCCTTATGAAAAGTCTATCCTAATTACTTACGAATATCTTCCCAGCTAACGTAACCAGATTTCTTATTTCTGGCTTTTAGCTGCGTTAATGATTCGCTATCAAGTTTAGAACTTTCCTTCTTCGTATTGGCTTTATTCGCTTTCATTACGGCCCAGCCACTGAAACCTGCTAGTGCAGCTTCTAGGTTGGCAGCAATGCCCGCTGACTCTTCATTGTCTTCAGCTTGTACTGAAGTTTCTTCAGTAGCTTTGACTTCGGAGTCTTCGCCTTGCTCGTCCTTAACCTCTTCAGATTCTACTTGCTCTGCTTCAGGTACAGCACATTCAACTGGGGCAGCGCCCTCTTCGCCTTCAACCACTTCACCCTCAACAGTTTCAACATCTCCAGGCTCGCACTCTTGTTGTTGAGCATCTTCAGGTAGCTCACCCTCTTCAGCAATAGCCCCTTCTGGTAGTTGCTCTTCCGAGCTTTCACCAGCTGCAGTTGGGTCAAACTGAATAACAACATCAACGCCCGGTGCAGCAGAACCACTGAAGTTTTGCAGATCACCCAAACGTCCCAAAGCAGCGATAGCATCATCACTTAGCTCTGTAGCAACGGCCGTACGGCTTCGTGCTACCTCACCTAGATCTGAAGCATCGAAGATCTGCTGAGCAATGCTCTTATACAAACCAATTTGTGATGAACGGATTAAGTCAAGTGCGCCTTGAGCTAGTGTGATAACGAAGGTTGCCTGCTCACCGGATGTTTCTGCATCAGCAGCAAATGTATAACGAGCGTATTCACCCACCATCACATCTTCTGTGAAGCTACCGTAGAACAGATCACCACCTGCACCGCCAATCATGCGATCAAGACCAGCACCGCCGCGTAAAATGTCATCATCGCCATCTAGATTGTCGATCACTTCCAAGTCTTTAGACTCAAGTACGATCGTATCGGTGTTACGCGTGACCATACCGGCATCACCGGTCATTAGATCATCACCAGCTCCACCATCTAGCTCATCCTTGCCAAAACCACCGAAGATAATATCGCGGTCTTCACCACCCGTTAGCTTATCATCGCCACCAAGTCGGAAGTTATCCGTGTAAGCATTTAGATAACGGCCATTACCATCGTTTTTGATGTAGCCATCATCACCAATGATGATTGTCTCACCAGATTCATTAGTAACCGTATCGTTACCTACACCTGCGATTGCTTGGTCATCACCCGAGCCTAAGGAGATAGTGTCATCACCACCTGTAGCATTGGTTGTATCAGTGCTTTGTAGGACATCGCGGATCCCAAGATTGAAGGTAATCGAGCCGTTATCACCGATAACGCTGTCATTACCGGCGCTTACACTAATAGTGTCATTGCCGTTACCACCTAGGACAATATCATCACCTGCACCAGACTCGATGGTGTCATCGTCACCTAACTCATGCTCAACGGTATATGCCTCAGTAATTACTTCATCCTCACCGTAGTTAAGGACACCGTTATCACCGATGATATGGTCATCACCGCCACCGGTAGTAATATTGTCTTCACCTAGGCCAGCGATCACACGGTTATTACCTTCGCCACCATCGATGATATCACCTGCAGTCGCATCCCCAGCTTCATCGACAGAGAAGAAGGTCGCAACGTTACCGTTACTGTAGAGCTTCATCTCACCGAAGTCGCCCATGATCCAGTCACCACCGGCATTACCCTCGATGGTATCGGCACCAGCGCCACCGAAGATACGATCGGAACCTTCATTACCTTTGATAAGGTCAGCTACACCTTCAGTTTGTTCTTTCGTTAGTAGACGAACAAAGCTATTTCCAGCCAATAATGCAGTCGCATGATCACCGAAGATAATGTCGTCATCACTTACGGTGATAGCGTCGCCACCATCGCCATTACCACCAAATAGATTATCAGCGCCGATACCACCCATAATTAGGTCATCGCCCTCATTACCTTTGATGGTATCGTTATCGCCGTTCACCAACTCAACGGTTGTCACAGAATCCAACGTTGTAATATCAGTATCACCGTCGTTGTAATCTACAACGGCATGGTCCCCGATGAGGATATCGTGACCGCTGCCACCTTCAATATCATCCTGACCATGGCCACCCATGATGACATCGTTATCAGCACCACCTTTCAGAATGTCATTCGCTGCTTCGTCACGGTTTGTTGTGGTAATGCTAACCACTTCTGCCGTGGTTAGGATACGATTTGTACCCGCAACTTGATTAACAACACCTTTGTCACCAAAGATAATATCGTTGCCATCACCGCCATCAATCGTGTCAGAACCAACCGTCAACGTATCTGCGGTTTCAGGGTTATCATTAACACCATCTGGCGTATTAACAACCGTTAGAATCTGAGTCGATAGGCTCAAGCGCTGAGTTAGATCTAAGTTAAAGCCGGCATCACCATAGATATGGTCGTCACCACCTAGGCCATAAATTTCATCATTACCAGAACCACCGGCAATATGATCACCGTAGTTACTACCTGTCAGGATATCGTTACCCTGACCACCGTAAATAACCACGGAACCTGTCGCACCGGAAGCATCAATCGTGTCATTACCCGCATTGGCAAATTCACGGCCTTTAGTCGTCTTCGCATCAGAGGTCGATGTGTAGGTAGAGCCATCCTGTACAGAGTCACCCAACAAGATTAACGGAGCTGATGCGCCGCCACCGCCAGTCACATAGATCTCATCATCACCGCCACCACCATGGATAACGGTGATTACACCTTCTGCTGTGCTTTGGACTGTAAAGGTATCGTCACCTTGACCATTCAACACTTCAACAACTTCAACGTCATTGTACTGAACGCCACCTGCACCCATGCCTAAACCGGTAATCGTAGAATCCGTTAGGAAACCAGTATCATCAGATCGGCTGCCATCGTTGAACATATACAACGTATCTGTTTGAGCCGCTTCATCAGTATTGATATCAACAGTTGGCAACGCTTCATCTGTTTCAGTAGGTAGCATCACCGCTTTAGATAGCGCACGCTCTTTGCCCTCAGGAACAGAACCTTCAATGATCAATTTACCGCGAATCTGATCCAAGGTATGAGGCTGCAACGGAGGATTTTGTACAGGCTGATTTGAAGCATCTGGTACATAATCAGGATTCACCGCAACAACAATCTCAACTGGAGAATCCCAATCAGATGCAGTAAAGGTCACTGTGCCATCAGTTGCGTTAAAGCGAGGATCTACGCTACTTACGATAGTTTGACCATCAGTCAGTACATTAACAGTTACCGGATCTGTAGGTTCGGTACTGAGCACCAAACTGTAGTTATCCGTCTCACTGTTACTCACAATGGTAGAACCATTAGTCGGCGTCACTATTACGGTGCCCGTGTCATTATCGACAACGCTAACACGCAATTCATCAGTCACTACCGCATCAAATTCAGAACCTACCGCAAGGTCCGTTGTGGTTGTGAAAGTAACTGCCGAACGGAAGACATTCTCAACATCAGTATCGTCAACTGCCGTTACCGTTACTGTTTGAGCATCATCCCAGTTATCCTTATCGAAGGTTAGGACAGTCTTATCAAAGTCGATTTCGCCTGCGGCATTCTTCTCTGCAAGAACAACGGTGACGGTTTCGCCATCAGCCGGTGCTTGAGTCAACGCTACAGTGAAGGTATCTCCAGAAGCAGCCCCTTCAACCACACGGGAATCAACATCGGACTGAGTAATGATCAGATCGGCTTGATCATTATCGTAAACAGTCACTTCAACGTTGTTTATATCTAGGTGATTAAAGTCAGGGTTATCACTCAATACACTGTGATTGATAACAACTGTACGTTCACCTTCAATCGCTCCGTCGTCCACACCTTTAACGTAGATTTTTTGCTTACGTAGCCAGTCATCCACGGAGCCATCTGCTGCAGTAGAATCAAAGTTCAGCACTAATGATTCATAGTAGTTAACACCATCAACGGATACTAAGATGCTATCAGCAGGATCGCCTCCGCCAATCGTTGGTAGTTCTTTATCACTGCTAGAAGCGCGTGCTGCAGATACAGTTACATATGCAATCGTAGCTGCTGTTGGTTTAGCCGCTGTTAGAGAAACTTCGTAGAAGTCATCTAACAGGCCGTTTTCATCAACGACCAGACTGCCATCAACCATATCAACCTGAATTTTGCCTGTTTCATCATCTGCAACATTCAGGGATACGCCATCAACGAAGATACCGTTAAAGCGAGGATCATCACTCCAAACACTGTGGTTAATAAAGCCACTGCGACCTTCTACGGAGTACGAAACAATATCTTCAGTTACATCGCCGGCAACATTAAAGGTATCGCTACCTAAACCGCCGATAATCGTTGTTTCAACATCTTCGCTAGTACTCAGAATAAAGAAGTTATCATCGCCTTCTAGACCATCAACTTCTGCAAACTCGATACCTTCAAAGCCGATATTAAGGCCTGCACCGAAAATACCATCTTCAGTGATCATGAAGTTATCATCAGCTTCAGTACCAAGCACAACTAAGGTGTCATTGCCTGCACCACCGTCGATCTTAAGTGGGGCATTGATGCTGTATTGGATGTTATCAGCACCATCACCGCCAAATAGTTCAGTTTCACCACCACCTGCTGTTTCTGTGGTTCCTTTCTTAAGGAAGGCACGAACAACAAAGGTATCGTCGTCATTTTCACCGTACAGTTTGGTCAATGCCTTGTTGCTGTATACCGTGATCTGATCTTCACCATCACCGCCATATACAACCATTGGTAAACTGTTACCGTTACTCAAGAAGCCTAGTGTTGTTTCTGTCGTTTCAATCTCGTCACCGACAGCGACATACGGAGCTTGACGATCAGCACCGTAAAGCTGACCAATCTGGAAGGTATCATCACCTGCGCCACCATCCAGCGTGGTGATACTGCTGTTGTCATCACTGTAGAAACCATCATCACCGGCATGACCATTAATAGTCAGACGAGCGTTAATGTTTTCGTTGTAAGTGATACGCTCTACATTGTTCGTAAAGCCCGCGTCCAGATCACCATGAAGGGCCGCAACAAAGTTGGCACGAAGTAAGAAGGTATCGTTATCAGCGGTACCATTGATGGTTAGGGTATCAGCACCACTATCACGAGCACCGGTATCTTCAACATCAATCACATAATCGGCATCGTTACCTGTGCGATTGATAGTGTAGCTGTCCGTACCGGACTCACCATCCAGAACTAGCTGTTCCGTACGGCTATGTAGTTCGTTGATTGTAATCGCATCGTTATCAGCACCGCCCTCAATACGGGTATCACCAACCAACTGAAGGGCATCGATCAAGACGGTGTCTTCGCCTTCGTTACCATCGATAAGAACATCAACACCAGCGTGAGTTTCAGCAGCATCAGCAGAAACCGTTCCGTAGAACTGAATATTGTCATCGCCAAAACCACCGTTGAAGCTCATTTCAACATCAGCGATCATCACACCGGTAGCACTAACAATAATCGTGTCGTTCTCAGCGTCACCGCGGGTATGAATAGCATTATCAGCTGTAACCAAACCAGAGATGGTAATAGTGCTACCACCTGTATCAGCAACGCTCGTTAACGCTTCAGATAAGGTGAACGCATCGCCACTCACATCAATGCTATCTGCCAAGATATAAACATTGGTACCGTGAACGGTCGCACCATCTTCAATCAACAGATCATCACCTGCATAGAGGATAACGTCTGCTTCAGTCGTCAATGTCACGCCCGACTTAATAGTTAAGAAGTCAGCTGTCAGATCGGTGCTGTCTGTAGCAATCAGTTCGATATTGCCTACAGCAGTAATATCTTCATCCTGTGTAATCGGGCTGTGAGTTACAACTCGGATAGCGCCACCAGCACTAATACCCGGCTTGTTGACATCTAGAACACCACCAACGGTCAACGCGCCAGTATTATCTAACCAAACACTACCAAGGATCGCTTCAGCTTCTACGCCACCAACTTCAGTCTTAATAGATTTATCCACAGCACCAATATTGTTAGCTGCTGCAAGATAAACTTTACCGGATGCGACGTTACTACCCGATGCTCGGCCATTTAAGATACTGCCATCTGGAGCCGCTATAAACGCAGTATTACCGTTTTTAGCTTCAAGGGTATTCAGGTATAGATCACCTAAGGTTTCGGTGATGTAACTATGGCCATAACTCGACGTTGTTAAGGTCGTACCCTCAACAGAACCTGTATCGATATCCAGATCATTATCGGCCTCACCGATCGTGCCCAGAATCGTCACTAAGGTAATGCTTGCACCTTCAACATCCACTTGCGGAAGCGCACCGTCAACTAGGCCATTATCAAGCGCATCGATAATAGATTGATGAGCTTGTAGGCGAACATCGCCGCCTGTTGATTTGACGTGATCAATGTTTAGGTTGCCATCGCTTTCTGCAAGATTGATATCACCAGAAGCCAATACATTGACCGTACCGGTTGCAGCAGTAGGCGCTGCAACGATATTAACATCTAGGGCGTTATCAGCTTCACCGACGGAACCACCTGCAACAACTAGCTCTACACGGTTTGCGCGAATATTTTCATACTCGTTATCCAGCGCATCCAGCATTGAACCGCTTTCGGTTTCTAGGTAAACCTTATCGCTAGCTGCATAAATACCCGCAACATTCATATCACCGCTGGCTTCTTTCAGGTAGACACCCTGGGAAGCGCGAGCGGTGAGCGTAGCACCATCATTGAGATCGATACGCAGTGTTTCTGGAGAATCATCACTGCCGGTATAGATTCCACCTTGACCGCCTTCTAGGATCAGATGGCCACCACGGATAACTGTTGTATCCGAACCTTGGCTCGAGGTAATACCATCTTTAACTTTGATGCGTACTGCATCATCTGCATTACCGCCTGCAGTAATACTTGTTAGATCCAACTTGCCTTGAGAGCCAATGTACAAGTTAGTGCCAGCGTTGACTGTTAGAGTTTGCGTGCCGCCTAATTGGGCATCGTCAACGTTAATATCTTCGCGCTGATCGATTGCAACATGAGTAATTGTAGACGTTGTATAACGGCTGCTATCAACAACAACCGCACCAGTTTGATCAACACTATCATCAGCCAGAGAGGCTTCGATCAGATCGGACGTTAAACGGTCAATCAGGTAATTTACTCCATCAAGAGTAATCACATCGCCGACGACAAAGCTGCTGTTCCAATCTTCAGATGCAGCGATAATTGTCTGATTCGTTGGAGAAGCCAGCACCTGCGTAACCGTCACAGTTTGAGCTACTTCGCTGCTATCAAATCCAGAACTTAGTGTGATGGTATTCGCTGTAACAGAGGTGATTTCGAAGAATTCACTTCCTTCTGTCGCATTTGCACTATCACCAATCATGCGGATCTGCATACCTGCAGTAAATCCATCATCGAGCCAAGAACCAGAACCGCGGGTAATTGTGCCAGATGAATCGATATCCACCTCAACATTCTTACTTTCAATGCTGGTAAGGAAAGCGATATCTGAACGCTCAGCTGCAGCTAGGGCAAACTTTTCATCGTCTGTGTAGTCACCATCGGTTTCGATCGTAACGCCGCCAACTGCTGCACCGACACCTGCAGATGCACTTAGGTTAATTGTGCCACCAGCAACAACGTTTGAATCTTCATTATCAGTTGTGCTGGTTACTGGTTTCAGTAAGCCGGCACTAATTAGATTCATCAGTTCGTCTTCAGTCCAAACTTTAATGCTACCTTCAATCGCATCAATTTCATCAGCGGTCAGGGTATAGCTGTAATTTGCATCATAAGCGCCTGCACCATACTCGGAGTGCAAAGTGTGGTACTGAGATGATTTCTTCGCTTCAAGGGTGGCTATAGCCGCATCAATTTCCGCAGCTGTATTACCTTGCTCTGCGTAGAATGTGCGGTAATAAGATTCCTCTTCTGAGGTCAGGCTAACGGCATCATTCGAATCATACACACCACCAAACTGCTCATTTCTAATCTGCCAGTAAGATTGGTACTCACTCTCTTTACCTGCCGCATAGACATCTTTAGCTTGTTGGATCTTATCGTTTGCACCAGTACCATCTGTCAGCTGCAATTCAGCCCAAACAGAGTTAATCAACTCTTCTCGTGTACGATCATCACGTTCCACGGAACTGTTAGCATCAAGCAGAGAACCAGCCAACACACTGATATACACATCGCCTGTTTCAGCCGTTGCTTTAAACAAGTGCATATCACCGCTAGTTTCAGCTAAATAGATATTTTGCTTGGCCCATACTTCAACCGCATCACGCAGTTCGGTACCTGAATCAAGTTTTAGTTTGTTTGACGAGCTATTACCTACAGAACCACCTTCAGCCGTTAAGGTTACAGCCCCTGCTGTAATCAAACCAGAACCGCCTGCAGCTACAGTGATACTTTGCTGAGCTTGGATAATGACATCAGAACGGTTACCCGCTGTAATCGTGTCGATTGCCAAACTACCAGTAAATTGATCCAGATAGATATCACCAGAAACAGTAGTAGCACTGAATGATGAAGAAGCATCATCAGTCTGATTCAAGGCCATCATCAACACTGCGCTACCGATATCATCGCGGGCATACATGTTGATGTTTTTGCCACCAACATAAGCTTCGCTTGATAGTATGTAAATGCCACCCTGCGACGCCGTTACATTGGTTGTACCAGTCGTGTTAGCCAACGGACCTTTTAGTAATAGATCAGAACCGCTACCGGAAGTACTTAAGTTAATTTGCCCCTCAGTGTAACCCTGGAACTTGATAGTAATATCATTATCAGCGCGGATATCATGAGTGTGAGTTTCGGCAACTTTCTCTTCCTGTACGTAGTGAGAGTAGTAAGTTTTCTTGCCGTACCAAGTACTTGTCGTCCAGTGATCCTTCTCATACTCATCTGAAGATAGAGAAGTCGTCGTTTTCTCGTAGTTGTAGTCATTAAACTTATTCGCAGAGGTATCCAGATAATAGTAGATACCTTCATCCGCCAATACTGGCTGGCTATCAACGCGCTCATGATCCCAGCTAATATCTGCTGGATCAGGCCATAGGAAGTCGATTCCCCATAGAGATGAGGAGGATAGAATAGTTTCACGGTAGATAGACTTATCTACATCAATAGACCAACCAGCACGCCATACACCATTTGCAGAGTTACCCACTTCATAGCTAGTTTGGCTAGCAATCGCGGAGCTACTAATAGTCACTACCTGACCGGTTGATGTCGTAATCGTTGCCCCAGAAGCGGTCTTAGTAAATACCGTACCATCTGCTTCAGTAATTGAAGACTGGTTACCCATATACAGTAGGGTCGTAACACCCACTTCATGACCTGCAGATTTCAGCTGATCAATAACAGATTCAGCACCTGTAGTGGTTGCATCACCAAAGGCTGTTTTCTCATACATAGTCACCTGAGGGTCACTACTGCTGCCTTTAGCTTTGTCAGCCATGATCAAAGTACCTGCACCGCGTTGCGATACATCTAAGCCTAAGATCTCAATATCATAGCTGGAGGAGTTGGCTACATTGATCGCGCTGTAACCACTCAATAGACGTACTTCGCCTTTACCTGTATTCAATAGATGGCCGCGAAGTTCAATATCACCGCCGCTAGCACGCACCTCATCGATCAATATACGTTGGTTTTGGGTATCCCAGTAAACACCGAAGAAGCGGTTAGAAAGATCTGTTAGTTTAACCAGACCTACAGAACTAGCAGTAACATTGCTACTGATTTTGGCCGCTTCAATGTTCGCCTGAGTCAGGTTAAGGGTTATATCTTGCTGACCACTCTGAACAATACCGTTGAGGTTGATATATTCGGCATCGATATAAACACGATCACCATAAATCATCGAGTTTTCATCAGGTGACTGGTTCAGAATCGCCGTAACATCACTGCTGCTTACTTCACCAACACCTTGGCCCTTACCAAAATCAACGTTCTTAGTAACGGTACGTGTGCCTTCTAGAGTGATGCCAAAGATTTCGTAGGTGTAAGTTTCCTCTACCTGCATGGTGAGATTTTCACCAGGAGAGTACTCACTCCAAAGCGAATATGGCTCACCGCCGGTGCTGATATCTGTCAAACCAGTAATGAAGACGCTACCGCCGGCAACAATGTTTAGATCCTTAGAACGGATCTCTGCAGTAATCTTAATATCACCACCGCTAACATCATTTTGGATATTAACGAGGCCGTTTAGGTTCTCAATATCGCCAACGATCTGAATTTCTGGCGTAGGCGCAGAAACGCCTGGGCCTGGCTCATAATAGTTGATGATATTAATTTCAGGATCGCCAGAAGCTGCAACATTGATTAGCGTGTAGCCATCTGTTTTCGTCGCTTCTGTTACCTCAATACCATTGTGGAACAAGCCACCTGTTGATTCAGGAATTGTTGCACCATGAATTTTGAGGAAGGCGGGCGAATTATTGGTAATAGTGATGCTAGCGTCGCCTGGAGCATCAAAAGTACCACTACCCAACAGGAAGTCACTTCGTACATTGATAATGCCCGCTTCGGCCCAAACTGGTGCTACTTCAATTGTAATAACTGATTGGTCAATACGGTTTTTACTGATACTACCGTCAGAGTTTGTAACAACTTCCAACAGCCCCTTCGCCAACATCTCATTCTCGATGCGGGTAATTTCAGTTTCGTAATAAGCTTTCAGCTCTGCATTACTGTATTGATACTGCGCATAAGCTTTACGCGCTTCAGCCAACTCTGCACTCAAAGTTGATTCGAGTGCCTGAGATGTAACGGTGTACTCAATACCGTCAGAAATAGATGAAATGATTGGATTGCCGAAGGCATCCATCCCTGAAACGATTAATTCTTGATGACGGTTAATACCTGTCTCAATCGTACCGTTAACAGTTACCGTACCCGTCGCATCTGAATGAATATAACCATCATACTGTTCAGCACCGCCGCCGCCTGTAACGCTATTAATTGCATCACCTGCAGCACTTGCCCAGTTAACCGCTTTTGCTTTACCGGTCATGTGCGCCAGACCGAAGTCTTCAGCATATAGGTTGGCATCACGAGCTGTCTTAAGATGAGCGCCTGTATCCACCGTAATTGAGTTAGTCTGCACCAACGTAGAGGAAGCATTAACGTCATCAATTGGGATTGCACTTCCTGCAAAGCTATCTGTGCGTGCTTCGATAGTATATTGGTCACGTGTTTTATCAGTACCAATACCCGCTAACAAGTTCAGATCACCAGCCGCTTCGATTTGAACATTGGTACCAACATTCACTTGGTTAACCGGCTGGATATTTACAGTAGCGTCCGCGATACCTACAGTCGCTGCACCGTAAGTATCCATATTTACTTGTGCAGAAACAGTACCCTGACCACGTGCAGAGAAAGTCACATCACCAACACTGCTTAACTGAGCGCCACTGCCAATGGATACTTGGCTTAAATCCTGACTGGTAGAGATATTTGCATTAGCACCTACGCCCGATGCAAGGCCTGCAGACGTTAGAGTAATCTTATCCTTAACATCCAGTTTATTTAGCGCCGCAATAGATAGATTACCCGGATCAAACGCAGACCCAACTACATCTAACTTAGCGTCAGCGCCAACATCCACCGTAGTGTTAATGTTCAGATCGATATCGCTATCTGCGCCAGCTCCCGCAAGAGCACCGCCCACAGTACCATCAATACCCGTCTGATTTTTACTCAAAGCGTTGGTAGCTGAGATATCCATAGAGCGAGCATCCATATCGGTATTCGCTCCAATAGAGACACTAACGGTGGCATTAACATCGTGATCTGCTTCAGCGCCGCTACCCGCTAGGGCACCACCGCCTACAGTACTGATTTCACCATTGAACTTAGCTGTATGATCCGCTGTGATCATTACCGCGCCATTAGAGGCATCGTCCAGATCAATGCTACGACCAGACGTATGGCCGCCATCAATGATCGCTTGAGTATTGCTGGTGTTATTCGTTGTCACTGCTGCACCAGCTCCAGCTAGCACACCGCCACTACCAGCATCAGCTACAGCGAAGTTATCATCATTACCTGTAGCAACTAGATTTAAGCTACCGCCATCGATATCAACATCAGACGCAATACGCGCTGTGGTTGTCGTGTTAGAAGAGACAGTCGCGGTACTCGCACCCGCAGCCACAATACCGCCGGTATTGCTATCGGAGTTCGCTTTCTGACGAGTTTCAGTAACCGCCGCAATAGTTACGGCACCTGCAACAACCAAATTAGAGTTTGCCCCTATGATGCTCTCAACCACACTTGTCGTTGAGACTTCACTTAGGGTTGCGTTCACACCAACTAGCGAACCTGAAGAGCCGGTAGATTCAGCACTAATGCCATTGCCGCCATCTTTTACATCTGTGGCAGCCAATACATTAAGGGCTGCGGCATCAAGATTGATACTTCCCTCAGTACCGTCAGCAGATCCTAGAGTTGCAGAAACATTAGCATTAACATCAACATCGGTCAGAGAGACACCAACGGTTAAACCACCAGCAGAGACACCAAGCATATCGGTTTCAATCTCTGGAGTAGCAACCGCAGAGACAGTAACAGTTCCTGTTACATCAATATCAGAGCCTTTACCTATACGAGCAGATACCGTTGGAGAGTATGAGATATTCGCATCATTACCAGCTCCTGCGCCTAAGCCTGCTGCAACTGCAGTAACGTCTAGATCCACATTCAGATTATTAACCGCCGTTACATTGACATCTGTAACCGTGAAGCCAGAAGTGCCGCTTTGCCCAACCTGAGCATAATCACCTAAATATGAGGTAGTGGAACCAGAAACAGACACATCACCAATCGCGGCCCCTGCCGCAGCAACACCCGCAGATACGCCAACAATATCAATGTTTATATCACGATTCGCTGCCGCGTTAATATCTAGCGAACTCGCCTTAACAATTTGCGCGCCATCAGCATCACTCGTGCCATTTTCAATGTAAGCGGACTGATTGCTGCTATCGTTTAGCACTGCAACCTGAGCACCAAGACCAACAGTGCCTGCAGAACCACCATAAACTTCGATATCAACATCGGTCGTGTAATCGGCATCAACCGTGACCGCACCAGTTGTCTCAATAGATCCAGCATTGCCAATCCATGCGGTTGTGTTCCCGCCTAGAGATGTAACAGATACCGTTCCTCCTACACTAACGCTACCACCCACAGCAGCGCCGCCAGTTAGAACATCAACATTAATGTTCTCATCCGCTTTAACCGTCACTGATGCGGTAGACACCCGTACACTGCTACCATCTACTGGATTAACACCATCAACACCCTGAATGGTAACGGCGTCACCAATATAGGCACGTGTGCTATATGGATTACTATTATCAGCTTGAATATCTAAGGTTGAGAATGAGCCGCTACTTAGCGTGCTATCACCTTTCGCTTGTGCTCTCTGTGCAGAGCCGTCACTGCCTAAACCACTAACAGTGCTACTGCCAAAGCCGGAAGCTACGCTAGATTGTGAAGCTGAGAGTTCATTATCATTATCACCATCTGGGCCAGTGCCTATTGAGATATATGACACCGCCCCGCTGATCCCAGCTGTTGCGCCACCAGCAAAAGCCAATACATTAGATTCAACATTCTTAGTCGCTGTCGCTTCTACACGGACAGCACCTACAGTTGTAAGAACTGATCCCGCACCAATATGTGCATCGACTGTGTTATTAATGGTGATTACGTCAACTGAAGCACCAATACCACCACCGCCAACAGATACAGAGCCTATTGCGCTCGCACTCTCTTTGTTTACATCAATAACATGATCTGCTGTAACCGTGACACCTTGCAGCGCTGTCACTGTCGTAGAGCTACCGAGATATGCGGAAGTTTGTGAAGTGCTACTCAATACTCCTACTGAAGCAGCTGCTGCACCAATACCCGCTCCACCTGCAGCGACAAGAGCATCAGAGCTTTCCTTAGCATTAGCAGTGACAGAAACAGTACCGCCTATTCCGCCAACACCATCTGATTCCGAGACTAGAGAACTACTGCCTGATGTATACGCCTTAGTAGTACCCTCAAATAGAGCAACGCTTACAGAAGCACCAGCACCAACAGAACCTAATGCCAGCGACACATCATCGAAGCTCATATCAACATCAGAATCAGCACTGATTGTGATATCACCGTAAGAATTAAGATCAGCTGCATTCACATAAGTTTCTGTAAGTGAACTGGACTTAAAGGCTGAAGCGGTGCCGGACGCGCCGACATAGAGGCCGCCACCAACACTGACCGCGACTGTACTCAGGTCTTCATCTGAAACTGCAGAAACACTTATGCCATCAGCTGCATAAATATCTTTACTGTTACTATTTCCATCAATGTAGGCGCGAGTAGTATTGTTGATAAAGTTAGTATCTACCGTCGCTGCGGCTCCACCTCCTGCAAGACCTACACCCGCAGCGCCACCACCACTGACAAAATCAGTTTCCTGATGAGCATTAACTTTTAGATGCTTACCACGATCCGTGGAGTTATTGATTGTGGAGTTTTTAACACGTGCTTCAGATGTATTTGCAACACGGTTAACCAGTACGTTAGCAGCGAGACCAACTGTTCCTGATATACCACCTGCACCAGCATAAGATTCTAAGTTAGTGGCAACATTTGAACGAACGGATACGCCATTGACCGTATCGGTAGAACCCGCATTTGCTGAAGGTTTAACCTCAACGCCATCACCCAGACCTTTAGCTACAACAGTCGCATTATCGATGAAAGCATAAGTACCATTATCCAACTGATTTACAGTTACGGCACCACCAATACCTGCCGTTCCAGACGCACCAATAGCGCCAACAATACCTTCGGATGTATCTTTAGATTCCGCATAAACAGAGATACTGCCATCTGTTGTTACAGTTGCTGTATCAATGAAAGCGTTCACTTGGCTTTCCAGTAGGTTCGCACCTGCTGAACCTGCAACACTCGCAGTACCTGAACCAGCTACGCTGGCTACTAAAGTTTTCACAGTAGAATCAGACAGGGATTCGATCACGATATCTCTGCTATTACCCGCGGTGATAGTAACCGTTGTTCCTGAACCTGAGATACCTGCAGAAATAGTGTTAGCTATTTCGTTATAAGCAACCGCACCACCTACAGCAGCAGTGCCTGAGCCTGCAATCACAACAGCGCCGGAACGAATAGTTGAACTATCTGAAGCACGAACAGTGATATCACTGGTTGTCGTTACTTTAGCGCCGTTGGTGATCAACGCTTCAACATTTTTCTTAATCCAGTTAAGCGATAAAGCGCCAGAGCCAGCAAAAGTACCTGCGCCTGATGCGCCGACTGCAAGCGAATTAATGTTGGCATTAGCAATAGCATTCATCGCCAAACTGCCAGCATTCACTGTGGCATTATCAATATAAACTTTCGCAAAATTCTTACGATCAGACGTTGGATCGTCAGGGTCACCGCCAATATAGTTATAAGCGACCGCAGCACCAACAGCGCCTGTACCAGCACCTGTTAGACCCGCAGATAGAGAATTTAAAGTTGCTTGATCAGATGCACGTAAACTGACACCTCCGGCATTGGCTGTAACTGTCGCGCTATCCGCAATGTATGCTTCGACCTCATTACGAATCCAGTTAAGGCTCAATGCTCCTGCGCCAGCTGCAGTACCTGCACCAGAGCCACTAACAGCAAAACTCCAAATCTGAGCATCTAAAATAGGATCTGGATTTTCGTCTGGGTCAGCAGCATTCGCTGCATAAGTATCAGCCTGATTAGAAGCATCACCTACTGTAGGTAACTGATTAGTATTTAGTACTTCTGCTGCAACATTCACATCACCCGTAGTCGCCGTTGCTGTTGTACCAGAGCCTTCGATACTTGCGCTAATGCTGCTACGCATATCATTCGTAGCAGAAGCAATAGAAGCAGCTGCAGTGCCCGCACCGGAGCCACCACCCGCAACAATAATCATAATAGGTGTAACAGTCGCACTAACATCAACATCAGTATGCGCGGATACATCAGCCCCACCTTTAATCTGGGCACTCACAATATTGCGCATAAAGTTGATGGAAACTGAACCTGCGACAGCAACAGTGCCTGCACCCGCTGCACCAATAGTTACATTAATAATGCTCGAATCAGCATGGGCTGCCACTTCGACGCCCGCAGCGGATGAATCAACTTGTGAATTATCGATGTACGCAAGTACCTGTCCGGCATCATCAGTCAGTCGGCTACTATCAACTGTGCGGCTAGGGTCCTCAGGCGTACCACCAATATAGTTATAAGCCAATGCAGCACCGATTGCTGTCGTACCTGCGCCTGCAGCTCCTACAGCAACACTGATCATATCTGCGTCATCACGGGCATTAACTTTAATATCGCCCATTGCATCTACATCAGCACCACCGCTGATATAGGCCTGAACACTGTTATGTAACCAATTTAAAGATATAGCGGCGCCTGCAGCAAAGGTATTAGCACCGGCACCAGCTACAGTGACATTGATGATTTGCGAACTGGTATCGGTTTCATCTGGAAGGTCAGCCGTATCAACACCCAGACTACCAAGATCAGCTGCCGTCGTAGGCGCAGCAAAACCTGCAGTAACAGAAACATTGCCAGCAGATGAATTAACCGTAGAACCATCGATAGAGGCCTTGATGGTATTGCCAACATCCGTTGTGGAAACTGCAGCACCAATTGCTGCAGTACCTGCACCGGCTCCCGCACCAGCAACAACAACCATTGTTGTGCTATCAGCAGCAGATACAGAGATATCACCTGTCGCATGAAGGCCTTTATTTGGCGTTCCAGATGAAGATGTATCCAAACTATTAGTTACTTTAGCTTCTACAGTATTAGTAACTTCATTAACCGAAACAGATCCACCTAGTGCAAAAGTATTTGCTCCTGCGCCACCAATAGCAACGCTGACCAAAACTTCTTCTGCTATCGCTGTAACATTGATATTGGAGTTCAAACCAGTCATGTGGATAAGTGAATCATCCACCTGTGACGTGATCGTATTACCAATCAAGTTAACACCAATACTTGCACCCAGAGCGACTTTCCCCGCTCCTGCACCTGCACCTGCAATACCTACACTAGTTGAAGAATCTTGCGCTATAACAGAGGACGAAGTGTTATCACCTCGACCTTCAATCGCACTATCAAGTACTTTTGCAGATACGGTGTTAGCGGTTTGATTTGCGGAAACAGATGCAGCAATAGCCAACTTGTTAGTGCCAGCACCACCAAGTGCGATACCAATTAATGAACTGCTTTCAAGCGCCTTAACCGTAACATTGCCATCAGTTCTGATCGTCGAACCTTCAACACGAGCTTTCACCGTATTGGTCATAAAGTTAAGTGCTAACGCAGCACCCAAACCAGCTTTACCACCCGCTGCAAAACCACCTGCAAACGAGAAAATTGAAGAGTCATCTAAAGCTGAAACAGTAACGTCGCCAGCAGAATCTGCTGTCGTGGTGGTATTTAAAATAGCCGCATCAACATCGGTATCAACCATGTTGATAGATAGGGTGCCCGCTAAACTAAGACCACCTGAACTGCTAGTCGATACACCTACAGTACCCGTTACTGCTACGAGAAGGCCATCTGCCTTAGCATTTACATCTAAACCTGATGTGTATTTCAGACTATCAACATTATCAATCTTCGAAGTAACAGAGTTTTCAATCTCAGAGAAAGCAACAGAAACACCTGCGCCGGACTTACCGCCAAAGCCAGCAGCACCCGCGACAAGAATAAGATTACTAGAATCATCTGCATGCATAGACAGATGACCGTTCACGACAACGGTAGGCGTGTTAGTAATACTTGTTTCAGTGGAATATGTAATACGTGTGACAGCTACGGAACCGCCGACGGCAGTGCCTTGTTGACCTGTTGCACCAGCAACACCGACATTGATGGAAACAACCCAGCCTGTACGGGTCGCATCCATATCTAAACGCGGCGTAGTAATAGTGCCAGCATTATCAATAAATGCCGCACTCTTACCGCCAATCAGGTTGATACCAATAGCACCAGCAATGCCGGTAGCGGACTTTCCTGCGCTAGCTGAGGAGATAGCAGCAGAACCTGCAAGAGAGCCTATCGCAGTCGAATCATCTGACTTAATCGTAATCGTGCTATCAATATCGGTTGTAGTGACGTCACCACTTGAGTCGATATAAGCCCAAACATCATCTTCAACATAATTGATGGTTACTGAGCCAGAAATACCAATGCCCGATTTGCCCGCATTTTCACTCGCTGTAGAACTACCTGAAGAACCGGACGAACTATCCGTTTCGCCAAAGCGTGCTTTCAGCTCTGCAATAACGTTGTCGTAATTTTTCTGGTTATTCGGCAGTTTACCCGGGTCATCTGTTTCGCTCTTTGAGCCATCCGAATTATTCTGACTGACACCTGTACCACCAGATTCGGGCGTAGAGCTACTGGATGTTTTCGCACCAGAGATCGCAAGAGAACCGATAAAGCCTTCGTGATCGGCTTCAACGGTTAGATCGCCAGCTACAGTTACAGAACCTTTCGTTGTCGCAACATCTTCGCCATCGCGAGCACCAATGAGTGCTTCAGTTTCACGATCGACAATGTTGCCAGATACAGCGGCACCTACACCTACATGTTCAGATGCAGCGATACCACCTGCAACAGTAATTAGATAGGCATCATCTTTAGCTTTAACTTGCAAAGATGGGCCGCTACCGCCGATATCACCACTGCCTACATTAATTGTCGCACCTTCAGCGATCTGCGCAATCGTGCTGTTATCAATTTCATTGATAATAACCGCGCCATTGAAGGCGATATTGTCAGACTGGCCACCGGACGCACCAAAGGTGACACCTACAGTTTCGTTATCAGCGACGACCTTCAGAGCATCTGCATCAAGCAGAACACCATCTTCAATCTTGGCAGTCGAATTACCCGTAAAGCCATGATAAAGAACGGTCAAACCTGCAGCACTTCCACCATCTGCAGAAGATGATCCAGCACCACCACTCTCCCAGGAAGGCTTCCACGTACGCTGTTTATTCTCACCTGAACCTGTTGTATTACCCGAAGAGATGCCTGGGGTTTTAAAGTTACCACCCAAGGCAGCTAAGTGGTTGATGCTATTTGCGGTAACAACGACATCACCCGGTGTACCCGATGAAGCTAAACGTTGATTGATCTCAGCACCAGATTTAATTCGCGCATCCGAATCCTGCTCGATAAACATCGCAGTACCGGCACCAGCCAACGACAGTTTCTGCCCTTCAGCAGTCGCGACTGACCAGCTATCGATCAGGTTGTTATCTAAACCTAAATTATCATCAAGGTAAGTTGTAAGCTGACCAATAAAGCCTGATGATTTTTCTGCAAATGGATTTACTTCCTTCCAATCACCGGAAGTGAAATTGACCTCAGAAAGGTCGAAGGTCTGCTCATGAGTGCCAGTATATTCATAGAAAGAACCAACATTACCACCAGCTGTGTGGCCCTGTTTAACCTCAACAACACCTTCAAGTTTGATCGGCTGATCATAGTCTTGCGTCGTATCATAATCTGCTTCAATGCTATCACCAGACACAAGTGGCGCTATTAGGTTTGCGCCCCATAAACCTAATGGATCGATCTGATTCAGTGCCTGCGCATCGACAGTTAGCGTACCTTCGGTATCAACCTTAGCGCCGCTATTAATCAGTGCATCAGCATCGTTCTCGAAAATACCAACGACCATCGCAACGGAACCGCCAGTATTTGCTTGAGGGCCTTTGGATGAGTCATCTTTATTCTCATCATCAGCACTAGATGATGCAGTTACATCAGGACGCGAAGAAACAACAGCTTTAACCGTAATATCACCAGAAGAGGTAATATCGCCACTGTCGGTATCACCATCTGAAGCGCCATCACCAATGCGAGCATCTGCTTTGTTTTTATCGATAACAACAGCAGTACTGAAACTAGCATCAAACTTCCAAGGATCGCCTGGAGGATCAGAACTTAGTTTACCCGCAATAGCTTTAGAAACCTTAGTAATGAAACCACCGGTCAGACTATCCACCCCTGCGGTCATTTTCTCTTTAGCTGTAGCTTCGGTATCTTCAAGCAAGTTGCCTTTAGAATCAGAGCCTGTTGCAGAAACGGCTTGTACACCATTGACGATGGTAGGCACAAAGATCATTTCTGACGCTTCAATGGCAGCTTTTTCCATTTCAGCCGTCACAGAAATGCTATTAGAACTATTTACGGTTCCGTCTAGGTAAGCATTGGTATTGCCATCTTCATAGCTAAATGCCAGTGCTACACCTAAGGCTCCTGTATCACCGGAGATTGAACGCGCCATCGTGCGGTTTTTATCAACCGTATTAGCATCAACCGTTAAATCACCACCAACATTTAGGATAGCGTTATCCTGCACATGCGCAGTAGATTCAGAGTTAGTTACACTTATAGCGACACTGGTCGCAATGGTGCCTGCCGCAGTTGGGTCGGCAAGTACGTTGGTGGTGTTATCCACATTCGTACGAACTATCAGATCATCGGTCGTTGTGATCTTACCGTCGATCTCTACTTTTGCAGTGTTATCGATTACACCCGCTGCGCCAGCAAACGCCCAACCTGTTGGAGAGGCTGAAACGTTAACAATCGAAGTCGCATCAGCAATAAAGTCTTCAGCTTCGATCTCAGTTTCTTTACCAATTTTAACTTGAGCATTACCTTTCGCATAAGACACAGCAGCAAACAGAGCAAAACCTTCTGCAGCTTCAGCAATACCTTCTAAACCGAAAGCTAAGTAGTCATCTAGGGCAAAATCCCAGTGATCAGTATCTTTGATGTAGTGCTGGGCATTCGCACGAGCATAAACAACAACATCGCCACCTTTGATAATGGTATGTTCGCCACCAGCACCTTCGGTCTGCCCGATAGTTACAATCGACTCAATAAAGTCGATATTGGCGAAACCGGAAGTCCAGTCTAGACGGTCATCCAGACCATAGATCGTGATATCACCGGCAGTACCAGCATTATCGTCCTTAGCGATTAATTGGGCACCTTCATCAATTGTGATGTTGATACCTTCAAGATAAATATCACCTGACACTCCACCATTTACACTAGTATCGATGGTGAAGCCTTTGATTTCTATTGTGTCAGCTAAGAGTTTTAGGTTTGTTCCTGACAGCGTGATATTCTCGCTAACAACAAGCTTATTTTTGTTACCGTCGCTGTCATCATTGCCTTTAAGGGTTTGTGTACCCGCAGCTGTACCATCCCAAGTCACCCAGCCGAAGTCATCCTGAGTAACTAAACCATCGGTATCCAGAACAACAACTTCGTTAGCACTACCGCCACCTACATTGATGGTGACTGTATCAACTCCAGCCGTAAGACCTTCGACATCAAGAATAAAAATGTCGCTTTGCGAACCGCCTTTCAAGGTGTCGGCGCCGCCACCAGTAGCTAAGGTAACCGATGTCAAGCTATAGGCTGATGCATCTAAGGTATTTGCACTGGCCCCACCCGTCAGCGTGATTTTCTCAATATTTGTTAACTTATCCGCAGCATCTGCACCAATGACGAGCTCTGCGTCATGAGTTGCAGCCGTTGCATCGGAGAGAGTCATGTTCAGATCAAATGTCTCGG
Organism: Neptuniibacter sp. QD48_11; assembly: GCF_047778095.1. Classification (GTDB taxonomy): domain Bacteria; phylum Pseudomonadota; class Gammaproteobacteria; order Pseudomonadales; family Balneatricaceae; genus Neptuniibacter. The sequence goes on along the minus strand of NZ_CP180551.1, from coordinate 505,458 downwards.
TAAGATGGTCTATACCACCCTGCCCATCAATTGCATCAGCACCGCTGCCGCCAATTAAAACATCAGCACCACCAGAGCCTACTAGCGTATCAGCACCAGCGCCGCCAGAAAGTGTGACACTGCCTGTACCTAAGGTATCCCCTAGTACTGTAGCCAAACTACCCGTGAAGGAAAGTCCTAAATCTTCAGCCGTTGTAGAGCTATTTAGAGAACTAATTTCCGTAATAGCAGCACCAGAACTGGTGATTTGAATCGCGATACCATCTAGTACAGCGGTAAGCGCGGCATCAGCAGCCGTGATTAGATCAAGCACGTCCTGAATAGTATTTGCCGTACTAAGATCTATCTCAATATCGGTGGAACCAAGCTTAACTAGGAGGTCATTGCCCTGGCCAGTACCTACGCCAAAGCCATTATTTAGGTAATAAAGCTGAGTCGTCGCATCAACATTGCTAAACCCTGACGCATCAATCGTATTAGCACTCGCGCCACCTGTCAGCTCTGCGCCTTCGATACCAGACAATGTATCGTCTTCTGTACTGGTCGCTGCATCTGCCGCATTTAGAAGCGCTGTAGAGGTAAGATAAAAGTTACGATCACCGGATTCCGACAAAATATCATTGCCTGTTCCACCATCAATCGTATCTTCACCTGCACCACCGGAAAGAATATCGCTACCGGAGCCGCCTTTAAGAATATCCGCAGCAGAACCGCCACGCAGAATATCGTCGCCTGAACCCGCGTCCAGTGTTACAGAACCAGAGAATCCAGAAGCATCCAGAATATTAGCGCCCTGTCCTGTAGTAAGTTCAGCTTCCTCAACGTTGGTGATCGTGTCGTCTTCAGTAAAATGCTGAGTCACTGCTACTGATGCAGATCCTCCAGTCAAATTAGTATCATCTAGGGTTAGATCTGCCACATTGCTATCAGCAAGATCGCCCGTAAATGAGATCGTCCACTCAGTTGTTCCATCTACAGGATCAGTAGAAGCATCCATGTCACCCAGTGCTACAGTGACATCTTGTTCACCAACATTAGATAAGCTACGAAGGGCCGCTTTAATTTCAGCAGCTGAGGCGTTATATGCAATAGCGGCGGTTGTCTGACCAGCAAAGGTCAGGGTAAAAGTACCTGAAGTTACACCAGTTAGAGTAATCAGCGCAGTTTCGTTTTTGCTAGACGTTAAAGTCGAGCTAGCAGCAGTACCAACCAATGCAAAATGGCCGTTGCTGCTTTCCACCAAGGTATCAACACCGCCAAGACCTTCGATACTATCGGCACCTAAACCACCTGTTAGAATATCTGCTTGCGCTGAGCCAGTGATATTATCGTCACCGGCACCACCATCAATGGTTACACTTCCAGCAAACCCACTTGCATCAATAGTATTTGCCGAATCACCGCCGGTAAGCTCCGCAGATTCAATGCTGTACAAGGTATCTTTATCATTCGGAGAGCTAATTTGCCCCCCTGCATTCATGGCACCGGCTTTAAACTCAGCATCACCAGGACCACCTGCAGCAATAAGCATATCTTGGTCAGTTGATGCAACATAAACATCTGCGCCCGCACCACCATAGATGGTATCATCACCTTCACCGCCAATAATGCGGTCCGCAACACCGGTACCTGTCAATGTATCAGCGCCTGCACCACCATCAATACTGACGCCATTAACGCCCGTAAATGCCGAAGCATCGATCGTGTTGTCGCCATCACCACCAGTTAGCGAAGCGGCTTCGAAGCCAGAGATAGAGTCTTCGCCAGAACCTGCCAGCTCGCCATCAAAGCGAACTTCCGTATCAGTTAATGTGATATTTGCATCACGATTAACAACCAACGTATCGTCTCCGCCTCCACCGATCAAAGTGTTGGCGTTGTCATTACCAGCAATAGTATCTGCGTGGCTTGAACCTGTAACGTTATCGAAACCAGCAACAGAGGCAAAACCGGTCGCATAGCCACCAGCTAAATCGACTGTTACACCAATACCATAAGAAGAATAATCTAAGGTATCACCAGCGGCACCGGTTAGATTTTCAACCCCCGTAAAACTGACACTATTCACAGAACCTGAGTATGTATCAGTCAATGACCAAGATGCTGTAGCAGAACCGTTGGCAACAGAATCATCACCGTCACCGCCTTCGATGTTCGCGACACCGGTAAAATTAAGATTTCCTTTATCTGCGCTACCGCTGCCAGAACCCGTTAAGCTCCATTGCGTATCAGCACTTGTGCCTACAACGGTGTCATTACCTGTACCACCATTAAAATTAACCACAAGTCCGGTAGTGTCATCTAGCAGACTATTCTCGAGGGTAAGAGATTCATCTGAGTCATCAACACCCTCAATTGTCAGGCTATCAAGAACTGTTGCACCTGTATCGTCAATCAGTGTGTATTCCTGAAGCACGGCAGAATCTTCAGAGTCGGCAGTATTATCAAGAATCTGAACAAGGGTAATGTCATCTTCTTGAAGTAAACGAACTGTTAGATCAGCATTAGCAGCTGCTGCAAAAACAGGATCGGCGGATAAGAGTAATCTAGGCTCTAACGATTCGAGCCTGAAGCGATCATTTCTCAATGCATGTTTGGCGGTAGAAGGTCTTTGCGACCCTTCGTTTGGCACTCCGAGATTGGCTCTATTAACTGCATTCCAAAGCCTACTTTTTGCCGTTTCATTCCTTTTAATCGCCATACAAATCACCCTCTAATCGGTCCTGCCGAAGACCATTCTATAAATGCTGAAAAACCGGATCGACGCTGCCACACCAATCCGGTTCTAAATACTTCTTATAAAACAACGGGGTAGTTCCCACCACCCCATTTAATTTAATGCGTTACTTCTTCTGTCGTCTCTTCATCTGCAGATACAGCCGCGCTACCAGAAACTTTTTCAAGCATCTTAGTAAAATTACGCATAGACTGCAGATGCACATAAATCAGTTCTAGCTCATCAGTTTGAGCTAGCTCAGCAAACGTTTCAGGAGCTAAACCTTTTAGTTTTTCACGATTAACTGCTTGGAAACCAGTCACAGTACGTTTCTCGCCAGCTGGCGTAGTAAACTGCGCTCCCATAGGCTCAAGCAAATCTAGTTCCTGGAGCTTTTTAGCAAAAGCCTTAGTGCGCTGATAATGCACTTGATACTCTTTTAGGAAATCCAATACAGAACTTAGATACTGAGTTTGCTCACCATCAGCATCAAATAGCTTTTCGCCACGCCCTTCCTGATTGCAACCTTCGAACCCCTCATCTACACAAAGCGTTAGGGTCGAACCATCATCAGCACTAGAAAAAACAAATGGGTAACGACGGATGAAAGCTGGGATATATTTAGCTTTCCAACTACCATCTTCATTTACGTAAAGATTTTCCTGCTCTCTAACACCCATTAGAACTACCGGTAGAAGATTTTCACCTTCGCCCGCAAACACTACACAATATTCTTCAGCCGCATTAGGAAACTCAACAGCCATTAACGGTACTGAGTTAACCGCTTGAGCAAAGCCATATTGACTACCCGCTTTTACTGACCAATCTGCATGACGCTGCTTATTGATTGGCTGAACATCTCCGTAAATCAGTAACTGTGTTGTCACGTTGTTTTCCTTAGCTATTTCTAATATTTATTGCAGTCTAAAGGATCCATCTTAGATAAGAAGACACCCCTTCTGCAACTTAACTATTGGCCTGTGGAGTAAGTATTTCTTCTTCCCAACCAAAATTCTTAATATATGCACTATTTAACCCTAGGCATTCCGTGGACTGACAGCTTTCTCGATGCTTACATTGATAAAAACCGTTTTTTTCAAATTCCCGCCAAAATACAGGATCAATAAAAAGTTGCGGCTGTCCATTTACCAATAAATGCTTAAATTCTCCCAACAAACATTGTGGGAAATTTTTAATTTCCACACGCCGACCTAGCGCCTGTGCTTTTATCACAGCCTCTTTCAAATAGGGCAACATTTCCAAATGAGGTGCAAGCAAAGTCTTTTCATCCTTGCCTGACATCGGCCAATAAAACCAAAATTCCATTTGCGCTAAGTTTTTTAAATGCGCTAATGCATCTACAACTTGCGGTAACTGCTTATAACTTTTTTTTGTTACGACTGTATTAGTAATACTGATCGTATGCTCCCAACGATCTATATTTTCCATTCCCTGAAGGGTTTTATTAAATGAACCTTGAACTTGGGTTATTGCATCATGCGACTGAGCATCTGCAGCAGCAACGCTAATGAAAAATTCGTCAACCCCAGAGTCAATGAGCTGGGCACAATAATCTAACTTGCCAAGATGCATACCATGACTCTGAATTCGAACATGCTGAAAGCCAGACTGCTTTGCGGCTTTAGCCAGTTCAGGCAAATTTCTGTGCAAGGTAATTTCTGAGCCGGTAAGAATTAGCCCAGACCACTTTTGGTGTTCTCGATTATAAGCAAGCAGCTCATCAAACTTTTGTCGACTCTGCGGTTCAAGATAATCCATAGTTCCTTCGATCATGCAGTGAACGCATTTTAAGTTACAGCGAAATTCCATTGTCATAGAGACGTAGACACTGTGATCGAAGCGCTGTTCTATAGAAAGCATCAAAAAATTCCGTAATAACTCGTCTTCAAAACTTCTATCTGGCCATCAGGCAACATTTTGTAATCTACGCCGACATCATAGAGCATATGATCTAATTCATTCATAGAAGCCTTTACATAACCCAGAATCGGCTCTGGATACCTCATGACTTCTAAGAACCAAATAAGCTGTTCTATTTTAATACGAGAGAAGTAGATCCCTTCATTTTGTTTTTTATTAGCAACTACGGTCGTTTCACAATCACGAAGTTCAGGAAAAAGAATTTTATTGAAATCTAACTTCCGCAGGTTCAAATGCGCAGAACTTGCTATCTTTGCCAAAATACCTTCTTTCTCTTTAACCGAGTTATAGAAGTAATAAAGATTGCTTAAGGAAAGACCGTCTTCAGACAAGAGATAACTAATTCCTGAAGACACATTACTACCGTCATTCCCAATATAGATATTCGCTTCGCTTAAATTTAAACGACATTCATTCAACTCTTCGACACCCAGATCTATCGAAAACATAAAGTAAGGTACATCATCCGATACATCCAAAGCAGTCGATAAATAATCAGGCATCAGTCGCTTTAAACGAGAAAAGGAGTTTATTCTCTCAAGGCGTTTATAGTCGTAAAAATACAGTTCCCAACTAATTTTTCCGTCAACAAGCTTTACCCCCCAAACTGTCTGTCCCTCTCCCATCAATTTCTGAATTTCGTTTATCAACTTAACGCCGTTAACTCCGACGCCCGCTACAGAAAAGCTATTTAATAGAAGGTTAACAGAATGCTGTTTACCATCAGTAGCTGCCAGAGGGGGGTACGACCAAAGACAATAATCCGACAACTGCGCTTTGGGGCCACATTTTTTAAAAAACAGCTCTAGCTCATTCCTATTTTCCACAGCGTTCTTCCACTCCAAAATACAGCGTAACAAAAGGCTCTCCAGCTCGATTTATTCCGCCAGATACATGACCTAAAACACGACCCGCATTTTGTTCTAAAAATTGTTCCACAGAAGTAGACGAAATTGAAAAGCTTTTAAAAAGCCTTTTCAGTAAAGAAGGCAACTCACCTATTTGGAGAGAGAAATCATATAAATTGATATCAAAAGACCTACGCACACTCTCAGGCTCAGATACATCAAGCATCATTGGCAACTTTGATTTACAAACCTGCTCCAATAATGCTGTAACCCACAAAGACTGTCCCCGCCCAGAAGAGCCTAAGCATTGTTCAATAAATGAAAAATAATGCTCCTTGGATAAGGAGGGTAAACATCGATAGTTTGTGATTAAATGACGATTGCTATTTGGATTCCATTTAATTGCCTGATGCAGCAAAAACCCCTTCGAGTCATTTAGCTCGCCACCTTCGGCAACAGAATAAGGATACTCAAGATAAAGTTTAAACAGCGGCTCACCACGCTCATCCTCATACCCTAGATGAACAAGCTCAGCTTTATCAAGTCGATTCTGAATCCATCCCAAGCCTTCGTCAGGCATTTTAAGATCAACCGCTAACTCCAAAAGCGAAGCCAGCGGATCGGTCCCAAAACAGTTTTTGTGTTGAGTAAGTAGAAATCGGGTTTGATTGAGAGTTCCCGCCGTTAATTTACAAGAACGCTCATAACCAAATGGCACTGCCAAAGAGGAAAAGGCAGATAGCAATACAGCTTGCGGCTGCATTTGAGACCTAACGACGAGCCTGCTCAGAACTTCGATAAGTACGGCTATCCATTACCGATGCCGTAATCTCAAACGCTTGCTCTTCACCAGAAAGCATGGCGTTAACCTGCTCCAAATCAGTATCTCCTAAGAGGCCAACAGCACGCTTTAGGCGCAACGTATTTATAAGATAGTCATATCGAGCACTAGAAAACTCAGTTCTAGCAAAGAACAAATCACGCTCTGCATCCAATACACTTAAGCTCGATGTCAAACCAGACTCATAAGCGGTACGTTTTGCTTCTACACCAAGCTCATAAGCATCCACTGAACGCTGCAACGCTTCAACTTTAGCAATAGAGCCAACAACACCGTCAAATGCAGCATACGTCTCACGTTCTGTTGCACGCCACTCAACTTCTAATTCATCCTGAGCTTTATTATGCAGTTCAATAGACTCTCTGACTTTAGAAGACACTGCACCACCTGCGTAAATGGGCACAGTTAATTTAACCATCATGTCTTGAGTCTCAACTTCAGAGCCACCACCAAATAGTGACCCTTCTGTCTCTCTATTGTTCTGCGAAAAAACAAAATCTAATGTTGGATAATGTCCACCCTTTTGTCGGCGAACTTCCTGCCAAGCTACTGAAGTCGCATAACGCTTAGCGAGAACATTAGGATTGTTGTTTCGGCTTTTCTCAACCCACTCTTGAGGCATTGCTGGCGTTGGCTCAACCAAGTCCATATCAAGACCAAGAGAAACCAATGACTGGGGTAATTGCCCTGTCATCTCTTTCAAACTTTGAAGCGCATCCTTTAGTGTATTGCGAATTTCCACTTCACGCGCTTTAGCTTGCATATAACGCGCCTGAGCATCCAGTTCATCGGTAACACGTGCCAGACCATCTTCGCGCTGCTGACGTACCAGCTCATAGTGTTTTTCTAGGGAAGCAACTTCAGACTTAACAGAAGTGTAATTATCGTATTCTCGTAGCGCAGAAAAATAGTTTTCGGCGGTACGCATCATCAGATCTTGGCGAACATCCTCCAACTCAGACGCTACCCTCTTCACATCTTCTTTCGCTTGTTTAAAGTAAGCCCAATTACTGTAGCTATAGATAGATTGGGTAAGAGATAGAGTCATCTCAGTGGTTGGGTAAGAGGTGCTCCCGCTGGAAAAAACCTGATTATCAGAACTAACAATATCTTGCGTTGTTTCTGTCTGAGAATAATCAAATTTGATAGTAGGAAGTAACGCGGCTTTGGCTTGAGAATATATTTCTTTAGACGCTTCGTGCTCATGAAAACCCGCCTGATAGGTAGGGTCATTTTCCAACGCTAATTTGTAAACATCAATTAAATCTTCGGCATTAGCTGATAGGCTAATCATACACCCAGAAAGGCATGCAGCTGTTACAATCTTTCTTACACTTTTGTGCACAATAGACACCTTATTTAGCTCCTCTCTTTTTAAGCCCGCTCTGCAACAGGATCGGTTTCTATCAGGATGCAGATTTTTACATTTCAACGTGATGAGCAATATTACACTACACAAACCCAAAGCACTTAATTCAAGACAATTAATTTAGTAGTTATTAACATACATAGAATTAAAGCGTTATATTTTTTAGAGTATATTTGAAAAGAAATTAAGTTTTTATACATTTCCTATTATTAAATTACCCCAAACTCAATCAAAGTCATCCGCACAATAGCAAGCTAGCGAATTAAAAGTACATTTAGAATTACTTAAACCTGTTTATTGAAATACAATTCAACATCTATACTTATAAGATGATCATTTAACTCTGGAACAGCAGAACTGCAGTAGCTATCCATATGAGTAACAAAGCCATTAAACAGACTGATTTCGAAGCTCAGGTTGCACAATTGCAGCAGGAGATAGAACGCCTTAACGATTTTGCTGCGCTATCGTCCGATTGGTTTTGGGAGCAGGATAAAGAGTTTCGATTCATCAGCTTCTCAGGGACCGGGATCAGCCGAATGAGTCGCAACCAGATCGATTTTATTGGTCGTTGCCGCTGGGAAATGCCAATTAGCCCCGACTCTTATTCTGCAATGCAGGAACACAAAGCTCTATGTAAGCAACACGAGCCCTTCTATGATTTCCAGTACGATATTTTTAATGATGAAGGGCAATTACAGCGCTATACCGTCAGTGGTGCTCCAACCTTTGATATTGAGGGGAATTTTTCAGGTTATCGAGGCATAGCTTCCAATATCACCGATCTTTACTTAGCACGGAAAGCATTTAAAAAAACCCAGCAACAGCTGTCCCAGATGATTATTGGCAACCCCATTGCCAGCTTCGTTATCAATGAAGATCACGTTATCACACACTGGAATAAAGCCTGCGAAATACTCACAGGCATACCTGCTGCAGCAGTGATTGGCACAAAAGACTCTTGGCGTGGCTTTTATGGTCATCCGCGCCCAGTGATGGCCGATTTAGTTCTTAATGGCGCCATAGCCAAAGATATAGAAAAACACTACGGTCATAAATTCCAGCCATCAGAGCTCATCCCAGGTGCAGTAGAAGCCCAAGACTACTTTCCTAAAATGCATGATGGTCGCTGGTTATATTTCACAGCAGCTCCTCTTCAGGATGAAGATGGTCAAACCATTGGAGCGATAGAAACCCTGCAAGATATAACCAGCCAGAAAATCCAAGAAGAGAAAATCATTCATCAAGCACATTTCGATAACCTCACAGGATTACCAAATCGTTTCTTAGCTCTCGACCGGCTCAATTTGCTGATTCAAGAAGCTGACCGAAACAACAAAAAGCTTGCAGTCCTCTTTATCGATCTAGACGATTTTAAGAAAGTAAACGATACGCTTGGTCATGCACTAGGCGATGAATTACTCATTCAAGCAGCAGATAAATTACGCTCGATGATTCGCGCCAGCGATACCATAGGCCGTTTGGGCGGTGATGAATTTATCGTTCTCATTAACAACCTCGAAGATTCCCTTGAGGTACGCCCCATTGCAGAAAACCTACTCAAAAGCTTCCGCGATGTTTTTAAAGTCAAAAATAGAGAACTGCTTCTTACGACGAGTATTGGTATATCCCTTTATCCAGATGATGGCAGCCAACCGGATCAGCTGCTGCGAAATGCTGATTCCGCTATGTACCACTCCAAAAGCGAAGGTCGAAATGCCTACCACTTTTTCACCGAGGATATGAATGCCGGTATAGAACGCCGCTTACTGATAGAAGAGCAGATGCATGGCGCATTAGCACGTAACGAATTCTATCTAAACTACCAACCCGTATTTGACACTCAATCGGAACGTATTGTAGGTGCTGAAGCCCTACTTCGCTGGAGCAACCCAGTTCTAGGCCACGTACCTCCCGACGAATTTATACCGATTGCCGAACAAACAGGCTTAATCATTCCGATTGGTTACTTTGTATTAAAAGAAGCATTGAAAGCCACTAAAACTTGGACTGAACAACATAACTCCAATTTCAAAATTGCAGTCAACTTATCACCGCTGCAATTTAAAGCACCAACACTGCTCACCAAGATCAAAAAATACCTCAATACAAATCAGCTATCGGGCGACAGCTTACATTTGGAGATAACGGAAGGTGTGCTATTAGGCAATCAAACTTACATCATAAAAGCGTTTGAGGAATTCGCCCAATTAGGCATTCTTATCTCAATGGATGACTTTGGCACAGGCTACTCTTCTTTAAACTACCTTCGCCAATACCAGTTCAACACCCTAAAAATCGATCGTAGTTTTATGCAAAATTTTGAAGATGATAAAACAGCCCCAGCGCTAATAGATGCAACCATTGCTATGGCACATGCACTCGGAGTAAAAGTCATTGCAGAGGGGGTAGAAACACAGTCTCAGAGGGACTATTTAGCGGCAAAAGCATGTAACTATATTCAGGGATATTTTTACAGCAAGCCTTTACCGCAAGAAGAATTAACTAAATTAATCAGCCGCCATCAATAAACTACTTTTTAAGTTTCAAAATAGGACGTTTAGGCTTATCAGTTGCGTTAGGCCTTACTGCCCGAACTGTTGCTTTAGCGCCGTTTTTAGCTGCGTACTCCATCCCTTCTCGAATCATTAAAGCCAGTTCTGGCGCAGAAAAACCTTTGTCACCCCTGATGGACAGATCAAGCGGATTGCTGAAGCTACCGTCCAAAACTTCAATAGAAAGACCCGACTGATGCACAACCTGGCGCCCGTCTACAGACCACATACTAGCATTCCTAAAATTAATTAACGTTCGCTACACAATATACGTCAACACAGCTAGCGAACCAACGGAACTAAGTAGTAAAAGACGTCATTCATTAGTCGAGGAAATATCGGAACTTTGATAATCTTTGACCCAGAGCAAGAACTCCTCTGGCGCTAACGGCTTGCTAAAGTAATAGCCCTGAACGCGATCACAGTTCATATCCGCTAATATATTCAATTGTTGCTCTGTTTCAACACCCTCAGCAACAACGGGCAAACCCAAACCAGCACTCATGCTAATTGCGGCTGAAATAAGTGCGCAATCTTCGGGATCTGAAGCTATATCGCGCACAAAAGTCCTATCTATTTTCAAGATATCAAATGGATAATTCTTCAAATTACTGAGGGATGAGTAACCCGTGCCAAAATCATCCATCGCGATTCCAATACCAAGTTCCTTTAGCGCCTCTAGCGTTCGTTTAGCTTCCGTAGGATTCCTGATCAACAATCCTTCCGTTACCTCCAAGATTAAACTCTCCGGATTAAGATTCGCTGCCCCTAACGCTTGATCAATCACTGCCCCCAATCCATCCCCATGTAACTGTCGAGGAGAAACATTGATTGCTAAACTCAGGTCACGCAGGCCTTGAGTTCTCCAATCAGCAATCTGCATACACGCAGTTTGTATTACCCAATTTCCTATTGGCACAATCAAACCCGTTTGCTCAGCTATACCGATAAACTGATCTGGCGACACAGGACCTAACAATTCATTATTCCAGCGCAACAAAGCCTCGACCCCAACCAATTTTCTGGTCTGAGCTTCAACTATCGGTTGATAGGATAACGATAACTCTTGCTTCTCCAATGCAGACTTCAACTGGGTTTCCACCTGCATTCTCATCGTCAGGTTTTCATGTATCTGGTGATTGAAAAACCTATATGTATTGCGACCGGCCTCTTTAGCTTGATACATAGCCAAATCAGCATTGCGTAACAGAATAGCCCCATCCTCACCGTCTTCAGGAAAGATAGATAATCCAATGCTAGGGGTAACTGCTAAACTATGGCCTGCCAATTGAAACGTCTCCGAAAAGGCATGCTTAATCTTATCTAACACAGGGAAGCAATCGGATTGCTCTGAAATTGCGGGCATAATAATCAAGAACTCATCCCCACCTAAGCGCGCAACTACATCTGATTCTCGGACGGTATTCAGCAGCCGAGAAGCCGCCTTAATTAAAAGCTGATCACCAATATCATGACCCAATGAGTCATTAACATTCTTAAAGCCATCAAGATCGATAAACATAACCGCCAATTTATGCTGCAATCGCCGAGCATTAATTACCCCCTGTGCTAAACGCTCCATCCCAAGCGTTCTATTGGGCAATTCAGTCAGTGCGTCATAACTAGCCTGATAAAGTAGCTTCTGCTCCTGTTCACGTCGTTCGGTAATATCTTCCTTAATAATCAGATAATGGGTAATTTCTGATTCGGTGGTTGTCACCGGAGATAAGTGCACTGCTTCCCAACAACTCTGACCCGACCGTCGAGTAGCACATAGTTCGCCTGCCCACTCTTGGTCATTATTTAAAGCCTGAGTAAAATCAATAAATGAGGCTTTCTTTGTCTGTTGTTGATCAATTAAAGAGATGGCACTTTTGCCCAGCAGATCCTCTTCAACAAAGCCTGAGGCCTGAATAGCAGCATCATTCACATACTCGATCATTCCTCTAGCATCGGAAATGATGATACTGACAGGGGTTTGCGATACCGCAAGAGAAAGTACTTTTAGTTCTTGCTGTATTTTTGCTCGCTCAACAACCTCTTCACGAAGCTTGAGATTAGACTCTTTTAGCTCTTTTGTTCGCTCTTTAACCCGCTCTTCCAATAATAAGCGAGCTTGAGTTAGCGCAGTTTGTCGATCAGCTAGTTTCTCCTGCATAGCGTTAAAAGATCGCGCCAAAGCCGTTAACTCATCATGCCCAACAACATCAACTTTATGCTCAAGATCGCCATTGGCAATTCTAAAAAATGCCTGACGCATTCGGTTTAAACGCAAAACGAAATAGCGAGAAAACCAAATCATTAAGATGATCGCAATCAGCATTCCAACGAGGGAAATCAGCAAGAAACGTTGTTGTTGCGACTCTAATTCTGCAACCGCTTCGATTATAAATCCATCTGTTGAGATCTCGATCTGGGTTACAAGAATCTCTAAGTCCTTTGCGATGACATTAAATCGGGGTTGAGATTCAAATTGAGACAATCGAAAAGCTTCCGCTATCTGCCCATCAACGGCAGACTGAATAACTTTATTGATACTAGATTTCAGTCGCTGCCAATTATCATCAATTGATCGAACCTGCCTATCATGCCCATCACCAAATTCGTCAATGAACGCGCGCCAACTATGTTCAAATAACTGGATATCTGCAGACAATTTTTCAGTTGCAGCTGTAAGAGCGAAGAAATCACTCTCAACATGTAAATTAACTTCAGTGACTCGGATACGATAAATTAAGGATTGAAGTGCATTGACCTGAACTAAAGGCCTGACGGCTTGGTTCTGTATTTCCGCCTGCTGCTGAGTAGATTGCTGAGCAATCTGCTGAGCTACAGACAACAAAACTCCGACAAATAGCGCCATAAGAATGGCACCAAACAGTAATTTACGCTGAATAGTTAGTTGATGCTTTTTACTATCAAAAAGAGCCAAAATAATCCTTAATGAACAGTTGGAAATAACGCTTTCATTTTAAGCCAATATTTAATCTGCTGTTCTCGACCATATTGTTCTGTAATCTGATCCCACTCTTTAGCTGTGGCACGCATAGCCTCTTGCGCCGACTGCTCCCCTTTTGCGGCAAGAAAAAGATTCTTATTAAGCGCAGCAATATATTCTCGATCTCCAGGTAGTCCCGTACCAGCAGGCACAGTCACAGAGACTTCTTTAAGAGCCACGTCTAATACATCTTTACCATACGTAGCCTGAATAGTTTCAGACTGAAAGTGACTAACTCGGTAAGGATCAGCAAATCCTCCTTTCTCCGATAGAGCAAGTTCAGATATATCGGGGTCAGTCAGCCACATTGCAAATAAAAATGCTAATTCTTTATTCTCAGCAGTACTAGGTATCACTAAGTTATTGCCATAGATAAGCGTAGTTCGACGGTTAACTATATTTCCAACTTGGGTTCCTGGCATTGATACAGCTATATATTTCCCTCTTACTTTAGAATGAGGAGAATTAAAAATTTTCGCCCCTGCTAAGGTAATAATGGTCGAATAGCCTTTGCCACTCATAAAAATTGGCAGGGTATAAGTGTAGTTGCTGGAGTGATTAAGAATATCAGGTGGGGAATAAGGTAAGGTCGCTAAATAACTATCTGTAGCAGCAATGCCAGCTTCACTATCGATCAATGGTTTCATAGTGTCATCAAATAAGTATTGATTTGGATACGCTTGCGAAACGTATCTAGGCATCCAGAACATCCACCCAGAAGCTTCATCACGCTGCTCTACAGAGCCATAAAAACCGGACTCTGATCGATGAAAGAAAGCCACCTGCTGCTGATACTCTAGCCATGTTTTAGGCGCTTGTAAGGGTTCATTAAACTGCGCTTGATAAGACCTTTGATTATCAGAGTTTTCCAACAGATCTTTGCGAAGATATAGCAAAGCGATATCCCCATCAGCAGGTATAGCAACAGGAATCCCAGCATAGAAAGCTTGCTTTTTCGGCATTAAAAAAGGACTTTTTTGCACATCAACCAAGTCAAAACCAAACCACTCAATAAAAGGAGAGAGATCAACAATCAAGTTATTGTGAAATAGATCAGCATATTCTCTATTTCGCGCAACGGTTAGATCTATATCTGTCTGATTCTGGATATAATCAATTGATGCTTGCTGAGGCATTGTTTTAGCATCAATTAGTATACCTGTAGCGTCCTCCCATCGATTTTTCAAATCGTGATTTTGACCTAAAAAATTGGCAATATTCCCCTGCTTTGCGACCAAACGAATGACTGAGTCAGGTGCTATACTTCCTTGTGCTACCAACGTTTTTACACTTTCAATCGCTTTGTCCGCTTGCTCTCCTGCAATTGAAACAACCGACACCAATGTAAGGGAAAAGATACATAAAAAGGACCTAAAAACGGATTTCAACTCTCATCCCTCTGGTTTAATTGCTACACACATAAAGTTATCATAGATAACCCATTAAGTTTGGCTGCATTAGTTAACAATGAGTTGGATACTGGAAAACAATGGCTTCATCATAGAGGCTATTATTATGGGAATAATTATTGTGTATGTTGGGCTTAAAATCTAATCCCAGACCTTATTTCCTCCGTTAGTTTCGAAACTTAAGCACATACGCTTTTATAGGATGTACTCGCATGATTGATGGCAAAATAACGAAACAATCAAAATATTTAATAAGTCCGGTTGTGCTTGCCACCACTTTAAATGTTTTCGCTCAAGATCAATCTGAGTTACCCGAATTCACCGAAGAAGATATTTTTATAGATATTCCCCAGGTAATTTCTGCGACACACTTTCCTCAGAAACTAACTGAAGCACCTGCTGCCATCACCATCATTGATCAAGATATGATCGAAGCTTCAGGTGCCATCAATATTCCAGACCTATTTCGCTTAGTGCCTGGAATGCAAGTATTCCACGTAAACACAAATAAAATGGGTGTTACTTATCACGGCATGTCAGATGATTTTCCATCACGCATGGAAGTGATGATTAATGGTCGATCGATCTATATACCTCTACTTTCCACTGTAGTTTGGGAAACCGTAGGCATTACTGTGGATGATATTGACCATATTGAAGTCGTACGAGGCTCCAACGTACCTACCCATGGTTCGAATGCGTTTCTGGGTGCCATCAATATTATTACTAAATCTCCAATTGCCGAATCTGGTACGGCTGTTAGAACCACGACTGGCGCCCTTGGCACAAAAAATATTACTGCACGCCACTCAGACACCCTTTCAAATATCAGTTACACCCTATCTGCTGGTAGAGAAGAAAATGATGGTAGCGATTATTATAAGGATGGTGCGCAAAATAAGTTTATTACCCTATCTGGATCTATAACACCTAATCTATCCGACACTATCCATTTTGATATCGGCGCAACCAAGGGTTACGCCTATCGCGGGGATTCTGATAAAACTGATCTTGATAAAGCAGGCTTTACCCCTAGAGATCACCTATCCAGTTTCCAAGATATTCGTTGGAACCGAGTTTTAGAAGACCAGTCAGAACTCCAACTGCGTTACACACACAATTTTTTAAAGCTAGATACAGAAAATTGGACAGCAGAAGAGCTCGTAATTAACGAAGGAATTCCGACTGTAGAGTTAGCAGAAGCATTACTTGCTGATAATTTTGGAGGCGCTGCTGCTAAAGATACAGAACGTGGAACGGTACAAACCCATGAAATTGGCTTTTTATACACAACCAATCCTAATGAGCGGATAAAAGCGGTTCTAGGTAGCGACCTTATTCACGAACGAGTTAAAAGCAACGTATTACTTCAATACCCAGATAAAGATTGGATTCATGGGAATCGCTGGCAAATTTTCGGTAACCTTCAGTATAAAGCAACAGAAAAAGTAACTCTGAATGCCGGCGCTATGTTTGAAGAAAGCACTTATGTCGGCGGCGCAACTTCATACAGAACCGCACTAAACTATGCATTAAGTGACTTCTCCACAATAAGGACGGCATTTTCTCATGCTCACCGAATGCCATCATTACTAGAAACAAATCGCCGTGCCGTGATCGATTACAGTGTTTTATTTGGCCCTGGAACAATCGATTTACTTAACCTACCCGGACCTCTCGATTCTGAAGAGATCAACACCTTTGAATTAGGGTTCTTTCATACCTGGCCTGAACACGGCAGTCATTTTGATCTCAGACTTTTCTATGAAGATATAAGTAATGCGGCCGTCAGGAGTACAAGAATAGATTCTGATGTCGATGATGCAAATAATGATCATTATGATATTGGCCAGAATAACTCAGAGTGGATCAATCAAGGCGCTGAGGCCCAGTTCAAATACACATCGTTATCACCACATAAAAATACGGTGATATTTAACTATAGTTACAACCAAACTAGAGGCATTTGGAACCGCGGTGCATACCCAGAAGCCGATCCAAGGCTAGTCCCGCTTAATGCTGCTTCACCTTTGCACACTGCATCACTGTTGTTATCAACAAAACCTACTGATAGCAGCTTAATATCATTATCCCACTATTATATGGATCACGTAGAATGGATTGAGGGTTTCAGCGACAAAAACAGTGGACGTACGAATTACACTCGAACTGATATGAAAGTCTCGAATACTTTTCAATTAGATATGAATTCTGAACTGGAACTATCCCTGATCGTTCAGAATCTATTCGATAAAGAGTATGCAGAATTCTATTCAAACAATATATTTGAGCGTCGGACCTACCTGCAAATGGGGCTAACGTTCTAAACCAATAAACTGCAATGGATTGTAGATGTGTTGATTAAGAGCTCGACCACACTTCACAAAACAAAGTGGCGGATTTTTCCGCTGCTAAGTCCTTTGTTTGCTCTAATTTTATTAGCATCCCCTGTAGCGGCCGAAAATTTAGTTGTTTTAAGCCGCCAATCAGACTCATACCAAAAAGTTGCGGATAGCATTCAAGTCAATATTTCTTCACATACCAAAGTGGTTACCTTACAAGATTTGCAAGATAACAACTTTAATACCGAAGGTTTTGAACATATTGTTGCTGTAGGTTCACGAGCAGCGGATCGACTTTATAATCGGATAACACCATCACAAAAGCTTTACGCAAGCTTCTTGCCTCGCCTAACGTATCAAGCTTTATTGGCAAGAAAGAAAGACCAAACTCGGATTGAGAATGGAACTATAACTGCGATCTATCTAGATCAACCCTATGCACGGCAACTTCGATTGGCAAGACTAATCGCTCCGGATGCAAAGACTGTAGCAACAGCACTTGGTCCAAATTCGAAGAATGATCTACCGTTATTAGAGGCTGCGGCACAAAAGCAACAGCTGCAACTTAGCTCAACCGTTTTACAGGAGAGCGATAACCCAATCCATAAACTACAGCCACTTATTCGAAATGCTGATCTCTTTTTATCTCTTCCAGATAAATCAGTTTTCAACCGCACAACCGCCAAGTGGATTTTATACATTTCCTTTCGTCAGCGAATCCCTTTAATAGGTTTTTCACAAAAGTATGTAGAAGCTGGTGCATTAACCGCAGTTTATTCAACACCAGAGCAAATAGGTAAACAAACAGCGGAAATGATCCAAAAAGCGATCTCGGGTAGTCGATTACCAGATGCGCAGCACCCTAAATACTTTTCTGTAGTTACTAATAAAAAAGCAGCTAACTCCCTGAATATCAAAATACCTTCAGATGATGCTCTTACCCAACAATTAATGGAGTTAGAGCGATGAAACGTCAATTCACATTAGGTATTCGACAACGGGTCTTAATCATCACTTTGCTTCCACTGTGCATGATCACTTTGCTCTTAGGCGGCTATTTTATTAATACCCGGTTGGATGATGCTCGAGATGCACTGATCGAAAAAGGCCAGACAATGACACGCATGATGTCGACCTCAGCCGAATTCGGTCTATTGATTGGGAATAAAGAGATTCTTCAGGGCCTCATTAGATCCGCAACAAAAGCAGAAGAAGTAGACGACGTAATATTCTTATCACCGGCATTTGATGTAATTGCTCAAGGTAATCCTAATGCACCTCCACTAGATAAAGATGCGGGTTACCCTCTATATAAAAACAATCAGGTTTACTTCCTACATCCTGTCGTAGCGACGGGTGTAGATTTCTTAGATACTGATGAAACTGCAAGCAAGGAAACAGAACCAGAATTTATTGGCTGGGTAGTAATCGCTCTATCTGAAAAACCTACTCAGCTACGGCAATTTGAGATTTTAACGAAAGGGGTCATTCTTGCGATCATAGGTTTATTGACCACCTTACTAATCGCATCACGCTTTGGACAAAGAATTACCAACCCAATTCTAGGCCTTACTCATGTAATTGAGATGCTTCAACATGGCCATCTTGAAACTCGAGCTAGCCTTTCTAGTACAGGTGAACTCCGATCTCTGGCACAAGGGATTAACCGTCTAGCTCAACGGGTACAAGAATCAAACCAGACGCTTGAAAGCCGTGTAGACAAAGCAACTAAACGTTTAAGGTCAACGCTTGTACATCTAGAGAAACAGAACCAAGCACTCGATAAATCGCGTAAAAGAGCAGACAAAGCTAACGTAGCAAAAGATGAATTTCTTGCACGTATGAGCCATGAGCTACGTACGCCTTTAACATCAGTTTCAGGTTTTGCCCGCCTCTTAGATCAAACCGAACTGCAGATGGAACAGCAAGAATACACTAGGATTATTAATCTAACCTCTGACCTGCTGTTATCAATCATTGATGATATTTTGGATTATTCGAAACTTGAATCAAACGCCATAGAATTAGAAGAGATCTCTTTTGAATTTGAAAGCTGCGTTATAGATGTAATGGAGATGCAAGCAGCTTCTGCCAATGAGAAAGGCATAGAACTAATTCCAATAATCGAATCTGATACGCCGAAATTCATCATTGGAGACCCTATCAGGTTACGACAGATCCTATCAAACCTAATTAGTAATGCCGTAAAGTTCACATCAGCTGGTTATGTCTGTTTGCATGTTACAACCCACAAGAGTGATCCTGTACAGACCGAACTTGAAATCGTTATCAAAGACACCGGTATTGGTATACCAGAAGATAGAATCACTAATCTATTTCAGGCATTCAGCCAAGCAGATACATCTATCACAAGAAAGTTCGGGGGATCCGGCTTAGGGCTCGTTATTGCCAAACGTCTAACTGAACTTATGGCCGGCTCTATATCTTTAGCAAGTAGAGAAAACCAAGGTACTGAAGTAACACTTAAAATTCCATTTTCTGCACGACAGAGCCAAAGAGCTCAGCACACTTATAAGAGTAAAAATATTCTTTTATTTGACGTTAATCCACTATGTAGCCAAGGCTTAAAACATCAACTGAGCAACATGCAGACCAAAATCATTGAGGCTTCTTCGTATGCAGAACTGTTGTCGTTAAGTGCAGAATTACAAGAAAGCACTATCGTCTGGGGCCTACCCCCTAAATACACACAGAAAAACACCATAGATCAAATTAACCGAATCTTAGAAAATTCAAGCGGCAGGTTGATTATCTTAAGTAGTACACCTGTATCTATTATCAATAACTATCGAGTTATCCAGCTACGTAAACCTGCACGGACACAATTACTGCTAAACGCATTATCCCCTGATTCTTACAAACTGCCTGAATATGAGACAGCGAACGTATTACAAATCCTTAACACACCAACCATATTGATTGCAGAAGACAATGACTTTAACCGTTTGTTAGTTAGAAAGATTCTTGTCCAAGCAGGCGCTAAAGTATTAGAGGCAAGAACCGGCAGCGAAGCACTGCAGCAAACACTTAAACATCAGCCAGATTTGGTATTGATGGATGTACACATGCCAGAAATGGATGGTATAGAAGCAACAAAACAGATCCGACTTACACAACCTAGCTTGCCAATCCTTGCTTTGACCGCAAACGTCATCGCCAGTGAACACCAGAAGTTGATTGAATCTGGCATCAGCCATGTTTTATTGAAACCTATCAATGATGGCGACCTTTGCCACTCTATAAACCAATTTCTTTCGTTCTCAAAAAATGATGAACCGCTAACACCGACTCCGCAAAATGAAGTAACCGATATAGAGAAATATGACTTAGGTAAACACGAGCTATCCGCGGAAGTTAAAAAACAACTACAAGGAATAATGAACGGTTTCGAAAGCAAAGATATTTCGATGATGAGAAATCATAGCCATCAATTATTAGGTTTAGCGGGGTTGTTCCAGATTCCTGAATTAGAAGTAAGTGGCAACAAATTACATGACGCCCTGATAGAGCAAAAGTACAAAACCATCTGGAAGGAGCTTTGGCAGCTCAAGAGAATAATTGAAAACGAACAGTACGATCTATCAGAAGAGCTTTGAACTAGGCTCAGATTTAATCAAATGATCTAATTTAACCGCTAACACTCTGATACGCTGAATCCCGTCACGATCATAAATAGCTCCACTTAGCCCTTCACCTGCAGGCGGATGCTCATTATCACCGAAAGCAACTACCAAACACCCCTTTCTAATATTTTCTAATTCAGGGTCGTGTAGGATGGGGAGAGATAAAAACATTTCCCATCGTGCAACCTCTAAACGCTTTTCCATCAGATCAACGAGTAGAGCCATTACCTCAGCTCTTGAAGGGCGGTAAGTAGGCGGTTTCCCTAAAGCAAATGCCAAGGCAACACCAACAAGAACTATGAAACTAATTACAAATACGAGTAAAAATTCCATACATTAATGGAGACTCTCATCAAAATCATAATTAGCCAATTTAGCAGCAGCTTGCTTTACTTTGTCACCCAGCTCAGAATCAATTTGTGACATCTCCTTCTGAAAAGACCACTTAGCTTGCTTAGATAACGCTTTCCACTGATCCTTAATTGGAATATGTTCCGTGCGTTTAAATACCTCATAGATTACAGAATAATCAGCATGCTGTAATAACTGAGGAGCGAGAGATTCAAGCAGTGTAGACAAGCGAATACACGCTTCTGTCGTAGTTAACTTCTCATCATTACCTACCGCTCTAGAGATAACTTGAACACTCTCAATTAAATAAGCCCTTCTCTCATTATAACGTTTACTGATTTTTTCAGCCTGTAATGCATGATCAGCCTTAACTTGTTTAATCTGTGTGTAATGACGCTTAATGAAGTAAATGGCTACAGCACAGACAACTAAACAGATAGCAATTAATGTATAAATTAGAGAGTCAGACATACAAACAACCTTAGAACCAATAACTATTGGACGCTATTAAACCAAAAAATACGAATGCGAAGTTTAGGGGAAATATACGCAAAATCCCATTAAAAGGATTAATAACTTAGAGAACAGCGAAGGACAGCGAAGGACAGCGAAGGACAGCGAAGGACAGCTGTTCAGTTTAGTATTAGGATTAATTAAGACAACTCACCCTTACGGACTTATCTGCTTTTACTTGTTTTTATCCGCTCCAAGCAGCGCCTATCCGCTCTTAACCGTATTTTATTGCCCACAACGAAAAAACCCCGATCACAGCGTGACCGGGGTTTTCTCTTAATTAAATGCTTGGCGATGACCTACTCTCACATGGGGAAGCCCCACACTACCATCGGCGATGTTGCGTTTCACGTCTGAGTTCGGGATGGATTCAGGTGGTTCCACAACTCTATGGTCGCCAAGCAAAACTGTTACAACTTAGATCTGATTCTTCTTTTATTTGATCTAGATAGTTTATCGACTGTAGCTTAACTACGCGCTAATTCGTTACTCTCTATCGTCTTACATATCTTACAAGTCACTTGCCAAACGCCTTGGGCGTTATATGGTCAAGCCTCACGGGCAATTAGTATTGGTTAGCTCAACGCCTCACAGCGCTTCCACACCCAACCTATCAACGTCGTAGTCTTCAACGGCCCTTTAGGGGAATCAAGTTCCCAGTGAGATCTCATCTTGAAGGAGGCTTCCCGCTTAGATGCTTTCAGCGGTTATCCCGTCCGAACGTAGCTACCCGGCAATGCAATTGGCATCACAACCGGTACACCAGAGGTTCGTTCACTCCGGTCCTCTCGTACTAGGAGCAACTCTTCTCAAATCTCAAACGCCCACGGCAGATAGGGACCGAACTGTCTCACGACGTTCTAAACCCAGCTCGCGTACCACTTTAAATGGCGAACAGCCATACCCTTGGGACCGGCTTCAGCCCCAGGATGTGATGAGCCGACATCGAGGTGCCAAACACCGCCGTCGATGTGAACTCTTGGGCGGTATCAGCCTGTTATCCCCGGAGTACCTTTTATCCGTTGAGCGATGGCCCTTCCATACAGAACCACCGGATCACTAGAACCTACTTTCGTACCTGCTCGACGTGTCTGTCTCGCAGTCAAGCACCCTTCTACTCTTGCGCTCATTGCATGATTTCCGACCATGCTGAGGGTACCTTCGTGCTCCTCCGTTACTCTTTGGGAGGAGACCGCCCCAGTCAAACTACCCACCACACAATGTCCCCGATCCCGCTTAGGGAACTGGGTTAGAACCTCAACATTACCAGGCTGGTATTTCAAAGGTGGCTCCACCTGAACTGGCGTCCAAGTTTCAAAGCCTCCCAGCTATTCTACACAAGTAATGTCAAAGTCCACTGTGAAGCTGTAGTAAAGGTTCACGGGGTCTTTCCGTCTAGCCGCGGGTAAACTGCATCTTAACAGCTATTTCAATTTCACTGAGTCTCGGGTGGAGACAGTGTGGCCATCGTTACGCCATTCGTGCAGGTCGGAACTTACCCGACAAGGAATTTCGCTACCTTAGGACCGTTATAGTTACGGCCGCCGTTTACCGGGGCTTCGATCAAGAGCTTCGCATACGCTAACCCCATCAATTAACCTTCCGGCACCGGGCAGGCGTCACACCCTATACGTCCTCTTTCGAGTTTGCAGAGTGCTATGTTTTTAATAAACAGTCGCAGCCACCTGGTATCTTCGACCGCCAACAGCTTAGAGAGCAAGTCTCATCACCGTCAGCGGCGCACCTTCTCCCGAAGTTACGGTGCCATTTTGCCTAGTTCCTTCACCCGAGTTTTCTCATACGCCTTAGTATTCTCTACCTGACCACCTGTGTCGGTTTAGGGTACGGTTAGTCATAACCTGAAGCTTAGAGGATTTTCCTGGAAGCATGGCATCAACTACTTCAGTCCATAAAGGACCTCGTCATCGGTTCTCGGTCTTAAGGACCCGGATTTGCCTAAGTCCTCAACCTACTACCTTAAACGCGGACAACCAACGCCGCGCTAGCCTAGCCTTCTCCGTCCCCCCATCGCAGTTATGAGCAGTACAGGAATATTAACCTGTTTCCCATCGGATACGCTCTTCAGCCTCTCCTTAGGGGCCGACTCACCCTACCTCGAATAGCGTTGGATAGGAACCCTTGGTCTTCCGGCGGGGAGGGTTTTCACCTCCCTTATCGTTACTCATGTCAGCATTCGCACTTCTGATACCTCCACGGTGCCTTACAGCTTCCGCTTCAACAGCTTACAGAACGCTCCTCTACCATGCACAAAGTGCATCCGTAGCTTCGGTGTTATGCTTAGCCCCGTTATATCTTCCGCGCGGGCCGACTCGACTAGTGAGCTATTACGCTTTCTTTAAAGGGTGGCTGCTTCTAAGCCAACCTCCTAGCTGTCTAAGCCTTCCCACATCGTTTCCCACTTAGCATAAACTTTGGGACCTTAGCTGACGGTCTGGGTTGTTTCCCTTTCCACGACGGACGTTAGCACCCGCCGTGTGTCTCCCGTGATTGAACTCATGGGTATTCGGAGTTTGCATCGGGTTGGTAAGTCGGGATGACCCCCTAGCCGAAACAGTGCTCTACCCCCATGGTTAGACACGAGGCACTACCTAAATAGTTTTCGAGGAGAACCAGCTATCTCCGAGTTTGATTAGCCTTTCACTCCTATCCACAAGTCATCCGCTGGCTTTTCAACGACAGTCGGTTCGGTCCTCCAATGCATGTTACTGCATCTTCAACCTGCCCATGGATAGATCACTCGGTTTCGGGTCTACTCCTAGCGACTGGACGCCCTATTAAGACTCGGTTTCCCTACGGCTCCGCAAATGCTTAACCTTGCCACTAAAAGTAAGTCGCTGACCCATTATACAAAAGGTACGCAGTCACCGTCCGAAAACGGCTCCCACTGCTTGTACGTACACGGTTTCAGGGTCTATTTCACTCCCCTCACAGGGGTTCTTTTCGCCTTTCCCTCACGGTACTGGTTCACTATCGGTCAGTCAGGAGTATTTAGCCTTGGAGGATGGTCCCCCCATATTCAGACAGCGTTTCACGTGTGCCGTCCTACTCGATTTCACTTTAAAAGACCTTTCACATACGGGGCTATCACCCACTATGGCCACACTTTCCAGAGTGTTCTGTTAAATCTAATAAAGCTTAAGGGCTGGTCCCCGTTCGCTCGCCGCTACTTAGGGAATCTCGGTTGATTTCTTTTCCTCTGGGTACTTAGATGTTTCAGTTCCCCAGGTTCGCCTCTAATAACCTATGTATTCAGTTAAAAGATACCTATAAATAGGTGGGTTTCCCCATTCGGAAATGTCCGGATCAAAGGTTGTTTACCACCTCCCCGAACCTTATCGCAGGTTACAACGTCCTTCATCGCCTCTGACTGCCAAGGCATCCACCGTGCACGCTTAGTCACTTGACCATATAACCCGAAGGCGTCTGGAATCACAGTAACTTGTATTGCTAGTAACGATAGATTTCGCCGAATTGGCGCATGCAGTAAAACTACATGTCTTAAATCTAAATCAAATGAATCAAATCCAAATTGTTAAAGAGCGTTTAAAGCAAAAAAGCTTTAAAAGATAATGTCTTAACCGACAATATGTTTTAAAACTCTTCCTTCTCATCCTTAGGATGATGGTGGAGCTATGCGGGATCGAACCGCAGACCTCCTGCGTGCAAAGCAGGCGCTCTCCCAGCTGAGCTATAGCCCCAAAGAAAACAGTAAGGCTATTATTGGTAGGCCTGAGTGGACTTGAACCACCGACCTCACCCTTATCAGGGGTGCGCTCTAACCAGCTGAGCTACAAGCCTACACCGTTGCTCTTAACTTCTCTGATCAGATAATTCGTGTGAACGCTTGCCGAGAATCGGCTTTCGTTTAAGGAGGTGATCCAGCCCCAGGTTCCCCTAGGGCTACCTTGTTACGACTTCACCCCAGTCATGAACCACACCGTGGTAACCGCCCTCCCGAAGGTTAAGCTAGCTACTTCTGGTGCAATCCACTCCCATGGTGTGACGGGCGGTGTGTACAAGGCCCGGGAACGTATTCACCGCGACATTCTGATTCGCGATTACTAGCGATTCCGACTTCATGGAGTCGAGTTGCAGACTCCAATCCGGACTACGACCGGTTTTCTGAGATTAGCTTACCCTCGCAGGTTCGCGGCCCTCTGTACCGGCCATTGTAGCACGTGTGTAGCCCAACTCGTAAGGGCCATGATGACTTGACGTCGTCCCCACCTTCCTCCGGTTTGTCACCGGCAGTCTCCTTAGAGTTCCCACCCGAAGTGCTGGCAAATAAGGACAAGGGTTGCGCTCGTTACGGGACTTAACCCAACATTTCACAACACGAGCTGACGACAGCCATGCAGCACCTGTCTCAGAGTTCCCGAAGGCACGAAACTATCTCTAGTAACTTCTCTGGATGTCAAGAGTTGGTAAGGTTCTTCGCGTTGCGTCGAATTAAACCACATGCTCCACCGCTTGTGCGGGCCCCCGTCAATTCATTTGAGTTTTAACCTTGCGGCCGTACTCCCCAGGCGGTCTACTTATCGCGTTAGCTGCGCCACTAAAAGATCAAGTCTCCCAACGGCTAGTAGACATCGTTTACGGCGTGGACTACCAGGGTATCTAATCCTGTTTGCTCCCCACGCTTTCGCACCTCAGTGTCAGTATCGGTCCAGGTAGTCGCCTTCGCCACTGGTGTTCCTTCCTATATCTACGCATTTCACCGCTACACAGGAAATTCCACTACCCTCTACCGTACTCTAGATTGGCAGTATCAGGTGCAGTTCCAAGGTTGAGCCCTGGGCTTTCACATCTGACTGACCAATCCACCTACGCGCGCTTTACGCCCAGTAATTCCGATTAACGCTCGCACCCTCCGTATTACCGCGGCTGCTGGCACGGAGTTAGCCGGTGCTTCTTCTGCAGTTAACGTCACAGCTAGCAGGTATTAACTACTAACCTTTCCTCACTGCTGAAAGTGCTTTACAACCCTAGGGCCTTCTTCACACACGCGGCATGGCTGCATCAGGCTTGCGCCCATTGTGCAATATTCCCCACTGCTGCCTCCCGTAGGAGTCTGGACCGTGTCTCAGTTCCAGTGTGGCTGATCATCCTCTCAGACCAGCTAGAGATCGTCGCCTTGGTGAGCCATTACCTCACCAACTAGCTAATCTCACGCAGGCTCATCCAATAGTGCAAGGTCCGAAGATCCCCTGCTTTCCCCCGTAGGGCGTATGCGGTATTAGACCAAATTTCTCTGGCTTATCCCCCGCTACTGGGTAGATTCCTACGCGTTACTCACCCGTCCGCCACTCGTCATCAACTAGCAAGCTAGTCATGTTACCGTTCGACTTGCATGTGTTAGGCCTGCCGCCAGCGTTCAATCTGAGCCATGATCAAACTCTTCAGTTTAAATCATTTGTGTTACCAGGAATGTGGTAACGGGCTCTAGTACTAAACAACCGGATAACATTCTTAAGAACGTTAAACCTTTGTAAATCGCTTTAAATGAATTCACTTGGTTGCTTGTCTAGAAAAAGTTTGCTTCTTCTCAACAAGCGCCCACACGAATTATCTGATCAAATTGTTAAAGAGCGTTGCTTTTTTGACTCTCCGCTGACTCAGCGTTTCGTCTCAAGCGAGGCGCATATTCTACTGTGCGCTCATTCAAAGTCAACCGTTTATTTTGCAATTTTGTAAAAAGCTTTTACTCAGCAACCGGACTTTGAATCCTGCTCCGTAAGAAATCTTAAAAACCAATGTTTTCAATCACTTACTAAGCACCTCACTCAGCTCTGCAGCCCCTTTAAAAGCGGCCTCCCTAAGCAAGGACGGCGAATTCTACAGACATCTGAAAAAGGGTCAACACCCAATCTTAAAAAAAGTGCAAAAAGTTGAAAAAAACTTACAAATCCGCAAATCGATCAAGCATTAATCAACGGAGTATAAATAGTAGTCAACAGATACAAAAAAGGCGCTGAGTTTTACCTCAACGCCTTCTTTATTTTCCCTCTTATGACTTATAGA
This sequence comes from Neptuniibacter sp. QD48_11, assembly GCF_047778095.1. Lineage (GTDB taxonomy): Bacteria > Pseudomonadota > Gammaproteobacteria > Pseudomonadales > Balneatricaceae > Neptuniibacter. The sequence goes on along the minus strand of NZ_CP180551.1, from coordinate 477,889 downwards.
GAGAATAGATGATGTTTCTTTTTGCCTAGCTTAACTAAGAAGTACTTGCCAAAACGCGCATTTGACTCGGCGAACACTTCTGTCGCTTTCATATTATCTTCAAAGCCGTGTGCGTTGCCGTTAACAATAACCGCATTTCGCTGTAGAGCATCTTTAACTTGCTTGCCGCCTGGCGCCATACCCGCTTCTGACAAGATAGTAGTTAAAGGTGTTTCAGCCACTTCTGCTGGGTTAATTACAGATGATGGCAAACCGTCTTGAGCTAGTTGCGCATAATCTTGTTCGCTTAATTCAGATGTTTCACCGGAGAACAACGCTTCTGTAATACGCTTAGCCGCAGCCAATCCTTCGTCACCATGGACAAGGCGCGTTACTTCTTCAGCAAGAACACGTTGACCTTCTGGACGACCTTGACGCTCTGCATCTTCTTTTTCTAGCGCTTCAATCTCTACTACAGGCAAGAACGTGAAATATTTTAGGAATCGGTATACATCTGCATCTGCTGTTTGTAGCCAGAACTGGTAGAAAGCATATGGAGATGTTTTGTTTGCATCTAGCCATATAGTGCCCGACTCAGTTTTACCAAATTTGGTACCGTCTGACTTAGTAATAAGCGGTAGCGTCAAACCAAATGCTTGATTGCCATTCATACGACGAGTCAGTTCAGTACCGCCTGTAATATTACCCCACTGATCAGAACCACCGATCTGTAGAGTACAACCATGAGTAGCATTTAACTGCTGGAAGTCATACGATTGCAAAATCATGTACGTGAATTCAGTGAAAGAGATGCCTTCACCTTCACGATCAATACGTTGCTTCACTGACTCTTTAGCTATCATCTGGTTAACAGAGAAGTGTTTACCAATATCACGCAAGAAAGTTAGTACATTTACGTTTTGCGTCCAATCTAGGTTATTCACAACTTCAGCACTATTAGCACCACAGTCGAAATCTACAAACGCACTAACCTGCGCTTTAAGCTTCTCAACCCAACCAGCTACTGTTGAATCATCATTTAACTTACGCTCTTGCGCTTTAAAGCTCGGGTCACCGATTAGGCCAGTCGCCCCACCCACAAGTGCAAGCGGTTTGTGACCAAACTCTTGGAAACGCTTTAATGTTAGTAGTGGTACTAGACTACCAATATGCAAGCTATCTGCTGTAGGGTCGAAGCCGCAATAAAGAGTCACACTGCCTTCAGCAAGATGCTTTGCCAAATCTTCTTCGCTTGTCATCTGCGCCACTAGCCCGCGCGCTTGTAGGTCGTTTAATAGTGCTTCACTCATTGCTTTTGCTTGCCCTTTAAATTACGGCTAAAAATTCGAAGCGGCTATTTTAGCCCTTGCTAAGCCTGCAAACAAATAAGTTCTCAGCAATTTTTCTGAGTTATCGTTAAGCAATCCTTAAGTTTTATTCAACTAAGCCGACTTTCTTTAATGACAGTGGCATAATGCAACGCTCAATTTTCAGCAACCCAATATAATAATGAAGGGGTATAGGGTGCTAAATCGCGTTAAACAGTTCCGTGGAAATTTTCCCACGGTTCACTTAGTGGCTGTCAGTGCCTGCGTTCTTATTTTAGGCCTGACTCTTTTACTGCTTCCATCACAAGAAGTTGAAGCGACTCGAGGCGACCTATCAACCACTCCACCTACTGCGCCGCTTATATCTCCTGAATCAACCACTTCTAGCGCAGAAACGACATCAGCCGAAACAGTTATCGAAACCAATCCAGTCCAAACAGCTGCTGCAACCCCTTCTATACCTGAAAATAACTGGGTCGAATACACTGTAGGCAATGGTGACAATTTAACGTCCATGTTTAAAAAGGCAGGACTAACACCACGCGATGTTTACCATGTAGCTGCTGCTGGTAAAGAAACCAAAGCATTCACCCGCCTATTCCCAGGTCAAACATTAAGCTTCGTCATTGAGAACGGTAAGTTAAGCAAGCTCAAACATATTGAATCCAAACTTAAATACACCCTGCTGCATACCGCCCCTAACGGCGCCTTCCAGATTAATTCTGTTATCAGAACGCCCGAAGTCAGACAGCAATTCACAGCCGGTACAATCAAAGACTCGCTTTTTTTAGCAGGCGAAGAAGCTGGACTTTCCAGCAAGAAGATAATGGAGCTCGCCAGCATTTTTGGCTGGGACGTAGACTTCGTCCTAGATATTCGTAAAAACGACGATTTCAGTCTTATTTATGAAGAACATTATCTAGATGGCGAGAAAATTGGCGAAGGCCCTATTATTGCCGCTCAATTTACTAACAGAGGCAATAAATTCACCGCTCTTCGTTATACAAATACCCAAGGCGATAGCAGCTACTACACACCTGAAGGCTATAGTATGCGCAAAGCCTTTCTTCGCTCACCGGTAGATTTCGCCCGTATCAGCTCTCGCTTTAGCCTAAACCGCAAACACCCTGTACTCAATCGCATTCGCGCTCACAAGGGTGTGGATTATGCTGCTCGAACAGGCACTCCAATTAAAGCTGCTGGCGAAGGAAAAATCACATTCCGTGGTAGAAAAGGCGGATTTGGCAATGTTGTAATCGTCCAACACGGTAGCAATATCACCACCCTTTATGCCCATATGAGCAATTTTAAACGTGGACAACGTGTCGGCACTCGCGTTAAGCAAGGCCAAGTGATTGGTTTTGTTGGTCAAACAGGCCTTGCGAGTGGCCCTCACCTTCATTACGAGTTTCGCGTCAATGGCGTTCACAAGAACCCTCTGACAGTTAAATTGCCACAAGCGTCTCCTATCGCCAAAGCTGAGCGAAGCACCTTCACGGAAACGGCGAGTAGCTTATTAGCCCAGCTTGAAACTCACCAAGCCACCACACTTGCACAGAGCAATCGTTAAGCATGAGTCAGAAGGATCTATTTATTGGGTTAATGTCAGGTACCAGTCTGGATGGTATCGACGCAGTTGCCGTTAGATTTAAGCCAAATTTTGAAATGGTAGCCACGCACGCTGAAGAGATTCCAGCAACTTTAAAGAATGATATTTTGATACTGACCCAGCCCGGCGATCATGAAATTGACTTAATGGGCAAGGTAGATAGATCTTTAGGCAAGCTCTTCGCCAAAACCGTAAATGATCTTTTAAGCAAAAACGGCTTATCTGCCGAGCAAGTTTCAGCAATCGGCAGCCACGGTCAAACCATCCGTCACCGTCCAGAATTCGGCTTCACTTTGCAAATAGGTGATGCAAACCAAATTGCTGAACTAACCGGTATCACCACTGTGGCAGATTTTCGACGTCGTGATATGGCGGCTAATGGTCAAGGCGCCCCTTTGGTTCCCGCGTTTCATCATGCAATGCTGCACTCTAATGAAAGTAATCGCATTCTGCTGAATATTGGTGGGATGGCTAACCTTACTTTCCTTCCAAAATCCGAAGAACACAGTATTCTTGGCTTTGATACAGGTCCGGGTAACGCTTTATTAGATGCATGGATCAAACACTGTCGAGACCTCCCCTTCGATCAAAATGGCGAATGGGCACTAACTGGCTCCATTAATGAGGACCTTTTAGATCAATTAAGCTCTATCGAGTATTTTTCCGAACCTCCACCTAAAAGCACTGGCAGGGAACAGTTCAATTTAGCCTGGCTAAAACAAACACTAGCCACGTTTCCAGAGATTAAAGCGGAAGATGTACAACGCACTCTGCTTGAATTGACCGCCACCAGCATAACCGATGCTATAAAAGCACACATTCCTAGCCAGGTATTTGAGCTATATATCTGTGGTGGTGGTAGTTTCAATCAGGCACTTACGCGACGTATATCTGATCTATTGCCAGCCATTAACGTCAGTAACAGTGACGATATCGGTATTGATGCAGATTGGATGGAAGCAGCAGCCTTTGCTTGGTTAGCTATGCGCTGCTTAGATGGAAAAGCCGGCAACAATCCAAATGTTACCGGCGCAAAAGGGGATCGGATTCTAGGCGCTATCTATCAAGCCTAAAAGTATAGATAGCCTTGTTGGCGAAGCCTAACCTGTTCTGCAGGACCTAGAGGGATCGTATCGATAAACGCAGGTAACTCTGAGCGCTCTACACCATTCGCTCGCATCCATGTTTCACATACACGAATATCGATCACATTATTTGAATCTAATCGTTCAGCAAGCTCTAACAAACTTTTGTACTGATTCATATTCTGATGCCGAAAAGCATGCGCTTCATCACCATGCAAAACAAACACGATCGGCTCGTAGGATGAAAGATTCTCCACCTCATCGACGAGCATACTCGCTCGTTGAAAAAGCATTTCAACTTCACTAGGCGTGTGTTTCTTAATCAACGCAAGATAACGATCATTAGCGACATCTGGAGAAATAGGCGACTGCAGTGGCTGGGCCATGAGCAAGCCAGAAAAAAGCATACAGAAAACAGAAAAAACCAACTGACGCATATTATTCCCCTAGAGGACTTAAATTAATAACCTACGACAGAGTAGAAGATATAGTAATAGGCCCCCTCATAACAAGAGATAACCTATTACTATCATATGTAAGCTTAGACTAAGCTGAACAGAAACAGCTAGATAGAGAAGGATGAACCACAACCACAAGTTGTCGTTGCGTTCGGGTTGTTAATCACAAACTGAGAACCTTGAAGACCTTCTTTAAAGTCCACTTCAGAACCAACTAAATATTGGAAGCTCATCGGATCTACCACCATGAACACACCATCACGCTCGATCACAGTGTCATCATCTGCAGCATTTTCATCAAAAGTGAAGCCGTAAGAGAAACCGGCACAGCCGCCACCTGTAATAAATACACGTAACTTCAGGCTATCATTCTCTTCCTCTTCCATAAGAGATTTTACTTTAGCAGCGGCAGAAGTAGTAAATACCATCTCCGGCTCTGCAATCGGATCAACTGTTTCTATCATAACGACCATACTCAATTAAGCTGAGCACAATTATCGCCTTAACCGACTAATTCAGTCAAGTATTAAGGCATTAAGCCAACAACATTCAGACCGGCAGTCTCTTCAAAACCAAACATAATGTTCATATTTTGAACCGCCTGACCCGCAGCACCTTTAACAAGGTTATCAATCACAGATAATACAACCACCGTGTCTTCACCTTGAGGACGATGAACGCTGATACGGCAAACGTTCGCACCTTTAACACTTCTTGTTTGTGGATGACTACCTGCAGGCATAACATCAACAAATGGCTCATTTGCGTAACGTTCTTCAAAGATCGCTTGTAGATCGTGATCAACAGGATCTTTTAACACGCCGTAGCAAGTAGAATGAATGCCACGAATCATCGGCGTTAGGTGCGGAACAAACGTCAGATGCACTGGACGTTCTGCTGCTAACGCAAGACCTTGCTTAATCTCAGGCAGGTGACGATGACCCGGCACGCCGTAAGCCATCATGCTTTCACTCGCTTCGCACAACAACATACCAACCTTCGCACCACGACCAGCACCACTTACACCCGATTTACAGTCAGCAATTAGACGACGGTGATCGATCAGTTTGTTTTCCAATAGAGGCAGATAAGCAAGCTGCGTCGCCGTTGGATAACAACCTGGGCAAGCAATCAACTGCGCATCTTTGATCTGTTCACGATTAACCTCTGGCAAACCATACACAGCCAATTCTGCCATCTCTGGTTGTGTATGCTCCATGCCATACCACTTAGACCAAAGCTCCAGATCCTTGATTCTGAAGTCGGCACCTAGATCAATGACTTTAACCCCCTTACCAACAAGCTCTGCTGCCATATTCATCGCAACTCCGTGAGGCGTCGCAAAGAAAACCACATCACAACCACTTAGAGTTTCCACGTCCGGTACGGTAAAGCGCAGATCGTGGTGTCCTCGAAGGTTGGGATACATGTCAGCCACACTGACGCCTTCCTCTGAGCGAGAAGTAATAACCTCTACTTTTGCCTGAGGATGATTTGCCAACAAACGAAGTAACTCTACACCGGTATAACCGGTACCACCTACAATACCTACCTTAATCACAGGAACCTCTCATAAGGGATGAAAAACTGGTAACGTATAATACAGAAACTAAGACCCTTATGACTATTAATAAATAATCTAGCTTATGCTGCGAAATACTTTTTCTCTTGACCATTTCCGCCATCGCCTTGCTCACAGTGAAGCATTGCCCCAAATGGTTATCCTAGGGTTAATCTGCGGATTGCTGTGCGGTCTTGTTTTAGGCAGCTTTCGGTTATTGCTTGAACTCCCGCTTTCTAGCTTTTTACCTGGAGGTGACAGTGATAACTTTGAAGGACTTTCCTCTTGGTATCATTTCTTCCTCCCTATTGTCGGCAGCTTATTATTGATAGCGGTTTTATCACGCGTCACCCCACTTAATCGCAAAGTAGGTGTTGCTCACTTATTGGAACGAATGGCTTACCATCAAAGCAATCTGCCTTTGGTGAACGCTGTCGTTCAACTTATCGCTGCTTCAATTGCTCTGCTGTGCGGTCACTCTGTCGGTAAAGAGGGCCCAGCTATTCACTTAGGTGCAGCATGTGGTAGCCAACTTGGGCAAAGATTAAAACTACCCAACAATACTTTAAGAATACTGGCAGGCTGCGGCGCTGCCGCAGGTATTGCCGCTACCTTTAACACCCCATTAGCAGGCGTCGTCTTTGCCATGGAGGTCATATTACTGGAATACACCGTCATCGGTTTTATGCCAGTCATGGTTGCTGCAGCAACAGGCACGCTAGTTGTCCAGATAATGCTAGGAAATCAGTTAGTACTTACTGTCCCTCAACTACATATAGTGTCTCTGCATGAAATTCCTTACGTGGCCTTTTTAGGCCTTATTATTGGGCTTTTAGCCGTTCTATTTATTGCGCTAATGCGTGCAACGATGAAGTGGTCCGATCATTCCGTCTTCACGTATAGATCCAAGTTAATATTGGCAGGTATTCTCACTGGCTCAATGGCTCTGTTTTATCCACAAATAATGGGATTGGGCTACGACACAGTGACCTCTGTTTTACATGGCGAAGTGGGTATTGGTTTACTAATAGGCATAGTGCTAGCCAAGTGCGTTCTGACACCGATTGTTCTTGGCCTTGGTGTTCCAGCAGGACTTATCGGGCCTACCTTTTTCATAGGCGCTATGGCGGGAGGAATTCTCGGTATCTTTGGTGCTAGTGCCGTTGACCAAGATGTAGCAAATTCTGGATTCTATGCCCTATTGGGTATGGGCAGTATGATGGGCGCTGTTGCCAACGCGCCTATGGCCGCGCTGGTAGCGATATTGGAGCTTTCATCCAATCCGAATATTATTTTTCCCGCAATGATTTCCATTGTAGTTTCAAATTTGATCGCCCGCTACGTTTTCAAAATGCCGTCGATCTTTGTTATCAGTATGCAGTTACAAGGGTTGGATTATCGATATAAACCTATTGCCCAGATACTTAATGGCTCAGCTGTACAAAGCATCATGACAACGAATTTTGTAAAAAGTACTGCAATCGTCTCCGAAAAAGGCGCTCAACATGCCTTAGAGACTAGCCCCGATTGGGTTCTGGTAGAAAAAGATAATGACTTCAGTTTCCTCTCCCCTGGAGATCTGCATCTTCACCTTAGAAATAACTTTGAACCACATAAGGATATTGATCTATTAGAGATACCGGCACTTCGTCTCGATGCTAGTAGTATCGATAGCAAAGCAACACTACAAGAAGCTCTGGATAGAATGAATAATAAAAGTACCGAAGCTTTATACGTTCTAGATAATCAGAAGAAAATTACGGGCCTACTAACCCGAAGCCAAATTGAAGACTTCTACCGCAAAGACTGATCTATGACATACAGTTTAAAAGGCCTATACGGCATTACTGATTCCGACCTAATGCCCGATACTGAAACAATGCTGCGCAAAGTTGAACAAAGCATACAGGGCGGCACGAAGATCATTCAGTATCGAGATAAATCATCCGATCTTAGAAAACGCGTTGAGCAAGCATCGGCTTTAAACCTTATTTGTAAAAAGAACAAAATCCCGCTCATCATCAATGATGATGCGGGCTTAGCTGCAGGTATTGGTGCCGCAGGTGTGCACTTGGGACAAAGCGATGGCGCAATAGAGGAAGCTCGCGAAATGCTAGGCGAAGACGCGATCATCGGTGTAACCTGCCATGATTCATTGGAGCTAGCCTTAAAAGCACAACAAGCCGGTGCTTCATATTTAGCATTCGGCGCATTCTTCCCATCGAAAACTAAACCCAATGCCAAGCCAGCTCCTCTTTCGTTGGTTAAAGATGTAAAAGACAAAGTTAACTTGCCAATAGTGGCGATTGGAGGCATTAGCGTGGATAATGCCGACCAGATTGTAACAGCAGGTGCCGATATGGTTGCCGTCATACATGCGCTATACGCGAACAAAAAAGTGACTGCAGCAGCAAAACAGTTCCACCAGCTCTTCACTAATTGATTTCAGAGAGAATAAAGATGTCCCGTTCAGAAGAACTTTTCCAAGCAGCTCAAGTTCACATTCCCGGTGGAGTTAACTCTCCTGTGCGTGCATTTAAAGGTGTAGGCGGCACCCCAATCTTCTTCAAACAAGGCGAAGGCGCTTACTTGTTTGATGAAGACGGTAACAAATACATCGACTACGTTGGCTCTTGGGGACCAATGATCTTAGGTCATTGCAACAGTGAAGTAATCGATGCTGTACGCGTTTCTTTAGATAACGGTCTAGGTTTTGGCGCGCCAACTGAGATCGAAATCGAGATGGCAAACAAGGTTTGCGAGATCATGCCATCTTTAGACATGGTCCGTATGGTTAGCTCTGGTACAGAAGCAACTATGAGTGCGATCCGTCTGGCACGTGGTTACACTAAGCGCGATAAAATCGTTAAGTTTGAAGGCTGCTACCACGGTCATTCCGACTCTCTATTGGTTAAAGCAGGCTCTGGCATGCTGACTTTAGGCGAGCCTAGCTCTCCTGGCGTTCCTGCCTCTCTTGCTGAACACACCATCACTTTGACTCACAACGATATCGACAGCGTTCGTAAAGCATTCGCCGAGATCGGTGATCAGATCGCGTGCATCATCGTTGAACCTGTAGCCGGCAACATGAACTGCATCCCTCCGATTCCTGGCTTCCTAGAAGGTCTTCGTGAAGTATGTGATGAATACGGCACGGTTCTGATCTTTGACGAAGTAATGACGGGCTTTCGTGTAGCACTGGGTGGCGCACAGTCTGTTTATAACGTAACACCTGACCTAACGACGCTAGGTAAAGTTATTGGCGGTGGACTACCAGTAGGCGCGTTTGGTGGTAAGAAAGAGATTATGGAGCATATCGCTCCGCTAGGCGCTGTTTACCAAGCGGGTACGCTTTCCGGTAACCCACTCGCAATGGCTGCAGGCCTAGCGATGCTGAACGCCGTTTCAAAACCAGGTTTCTACGAGCAACTAAGCGCAAAAGTAGAGCTACTAACCGAAGGTTTAGAAGCTGTAGCGATGGCAAATGGTATTCCATTTACCACTAGCCGTGTCGGTGGCATGTTCGGTCTATTCTTCACTGAGCAAGAGCAAGTGACTAGCTTCGCTGAAACTATGGCGTGCGACGCTGATCGTTTCTCTAAATTCTTCCATGGCATGCTTGAACAAGGTGTATATCTAGCACCTTCAGCATTTGAAGCAGGCTTTGTATCTGCTGCACATACACAGGAAGATATTGAGAAAACACTCGCAGCGGCTGACCACGTTTTTGCGAATCTAAAATGACCGTAGCTATCATAGCTGGCAATGCGCTTCTGATTGCCAGCGCTCTATTTTTAGCAGGGCGCAGTTATAGAGTAGGCGAGAAACATGATCATACTGCCAGTATGGTCATTAGCCTTGCTGCTGCATTTATCGCTTGCTCAGGTGCTGGCGCACTCCTGCTACAAGGAACAGATCAAGATTCAGTCACGTTCAGGCGCCTGCTTGATAACCTAGCTTACTTTGCGGCAATCCCTTTAATAGCAAGCGCCATGTTTGATTATGCTTGGAAGAAGGAGTGGTCACGTGCAGCATGGGGGCGCTGGTTGTTAGTATTATTCGCCCTATTTGAACTCTGCCGCCGAAGCGAGGTAGGGGTCACCTACAGCCAAGCATGTGCAGTACTATCTGCACTTGCTTTGCTAATCAGCTGTTTAAGAATGCAACCGCTAATCACTAAAGCAGCAGGTACTGCATCCGCAATTGCGATTGCAGTTTCGACCCTTGTTTATAGTCAAGCAAGTCTAATGCCTCATTTGGCCGACCCAGCTCTGTATCATTCAGTTCTTGCTGTTGCTCTGATACTTTTGAGCATAGCCCTTGGAAAAGAAAAGCTTCCTTAAACGATCTCGACCTGCCTATTTCACGCATAAAAAAGCAGCCATTTAGGCTGCTTTTTAGTGCTTATCCGATTAGTAATTCAGCGCTTTAGTTCGGGCTGCATTTGCACCTGAACGATCACCTGAACTTTGACGAATATCCGCAATTAGCAACCACAATCTTCGCAACATAACGACATCACCAATAGCCATATTTGTGCCTTTGAGGGCCATTTGCTCGGCTTGAGCCCACTGACCTTCTAGGCGACGTACATCAGCCCATTGATAATAGATCTCCGGATCCCTAGGAGCGATCCGTTGTGCACGTTCAAGATTACTTTCTGCTGCCTGCATCGCCCCTCTATTTTTCTGCTGATTGGCACTGTTTAACAAAGCAATGACAGCAGGGTTTTGAGCGCGAGCAGTCACAGGCGTCGGAACTGGAACGGCGACAGGGTTCTCAGTTCGCGATTCTCGAACAACCGTAGGTTTGATTTGAACACCTGTTGCAGATTCGGCTGACTGAATAACACCATCTTGTCCTGATCGATCCTCTACAGGGGGACGGTATACTCCTGTTCCACTCACGCACCCAGTCAAAGCCAATGCTGTTAAAAGTGCTCCAGCTGTTTTATATCTCTTAATTATCTGAACCATCGTTCAAACCAATCCATAGATTCTTGTTGCTGATTTCCGGCACATTCAGCGTAATCTTGCGGAGCTGTACCTTTTATGAACGGCAATTGTCGCACACCCTGACATTGTTCGGCAGAGATCAAACCTGTTTTTTCTTCAATCCAGTGATACTCAATCTCTTCAGGCTGAACCGCCATAAGTGACTGAGGTCGTTCTTTTACCATTAACTCGGTCCAAACGCGTAATGCACCTCCCGAACCGGTAAAAGGTAGCTTGCCATTGTCGTCCAGCCCTAACCAGACCACCGCCATGCGATCTCCTGCAAAACCAGCAAACCAACTATCGCGCTGACCATTACTAGTGCCGGTCTTACCAGCCACATTAATTGAACCTGGCAGACGGCTATAGATATAGCGCCCTGTACCTTCTCGGGTAACCGCTTGTAACGCGTATTGAATCAGATGCATATTCTCCGCAGTCACCACCTGTTTCACTTCAAATGGATAGCGAGAAAGCTCCTGCCCTTCTGAGTCCGTAACCAAACGAATAGCACGCATCGGCGTTCTAAAACCATTTGCAGCAATCGTCTGATAAACCGTCGCAATCTCAAATGGGCTCATCGACTCCGCGCCCAACAAAAGCGAGGGGTAAGGTTTGGGATCACGAGAGATACCTAAACGTTCTAAGGTATCGATCACTTTCGGCAAACCTATATCCATACCTAATTGGGCAGTACTCTGGTTATAGGATTTCGCTAAAGATAGATAAAGCGGCACTTTACCGTGGCTTTGACGATCAAAGTTCTGCGGCACCCAACTCTTACCACCAGGAAGCGGCACACTAATCGGCTGATCATCCAAAAGGGAAGCCAAGGTATAACCCTCTTCTAACCCCGCCAAAAAGACTGCTGGTTTCACCAAAGAACCGATTGGACGGCGCGCATCTAAAGCGCGGTTAAAGCCTTGATAGCGGGCGTTTTTACCACCCACCAGCGCCAATACTTCACCGGTTTGCGGATCAGTGACTACAATTCCGCCCTGCAATGCAGTGACCGGTTTGCCGAAGCGTTTCTTTAAATTGCCTATGGTTTTGGTCAGAGCCGCTGCAGTATTCGCTTGAACCATTGGATCTAAGCTAGTGAATACTCGCAAACCTTCTGAGCTAAGCACATCTTCAGGGTACTCTTCACGCAACTGACGTTTTACAAGATCGAGATAGGCAGGATAAGCACCTTTATGAAGGCTACGCTGTTTAACCACACCTAAGCCACGTTTCTCAGCATCTAGACGATCTTTCATACTGATCACGCCCTGTTCTTGCAGCACTTTCAACACAAGATCACGACGCGCTTTAGCACGTTCCGGGTGACGTCTTGGGTCATAGTAAGATGGGCCCTTCACCATACCAGCCAATAGTGCGACCTGATGAAGTTTCAATTCATTAATAGGTTGGGCAAAGTAATACTGACTCGCCAGACCAAAACCATGCACTGCACGGGAGCCCGATTGTCCCAAGTAAACTTCGTTCAGATAGGCCTCTAAAATCTCATCCTTGCTGTAGCGAAGATCCAATAGCACCGCCATAGGGATCTCCATGAGCTTACGCGCCAAGGTTCGATCAGAGGTTAGATAGAAGTTTTTGATCAACTGCTGTGTCAGGGTACTACCGCCCTGAATAAAGCGTCGCGCCTTCAGGTTAACCCACATTGCACGCGCGATACCTTTTGGCGAGACACCGAAGTGGCTGTAATAATCGCGATCCTCTATCTGAATCAATGAGTCCAAAAGTAGTTGTGGTGCTTGATCCAAACGAATCAGGTCACGGTCTTCATTATCTCGAGGGTAAATACCACCGATAAGGATCGGCTCTAGACGACTTAACGGAACGATCGAACCACGACTATCTTTAATCGAAACTAACTGATTGCCACTGAAGCTCAGCAATAAACGTTGTGCGCTCTCATCACCATCAGGAAAACTAAACCCACGGGTATACACGCGAGCACGACTGGAAGCCCATTCCACCATCCCCGGTTTATCCGCACGATTTACAAATCGGTAGCCCAAGCCTTTCAATTCATCCTTTAACGCTTGGCGATCTAATACCTGTCCCGGATACAACTCGAGAGGCCGCGCATACACTTTGGCAGGCAATGCCCAGCGCTTACCCTCAAACTTACTTTTGACTTGGACATCCAGATAGATCAAACCGATTCCGCCAATCACCATGCCCAAAAGGGACAGCTTGAACAGAAAGATAAGAAACTTTTTCAGGAAACTGCGTGGTTTTTTAGTGCTTTTGCCACGACTTGACGATTTTGGTGCTCTCTTTTTTGCCATTGGCTCAGTATAATGCCTTCCCTTAGCAGGTATATCAGTACGTTTATGACCCTAATCGACTCTCTAAAACAAGCTTCGTTCTATCCGCATCCAGTCGACCAGATTGAGGTGATAGAAACCCACATTTCCTGGCTGATCTTAACAGGCGAATATGCCTATAAGATTAAAAAGCCAGTGGATTTCGGTTTTCTGGATTTTACCACGCTAGAGAAGCGTCAGCACTTCTGTGAGGAAGAGCTACGTCTAAATCAACGATTAGCGCCTGATATCTACCAGCAAGTCATCAGTATTGGCGGTAGTGCTGAGAAGCCGATTTTCAATCCAGAAGACGATGAAGAGATCATTGAATATGCTGTTCAAATGCAGCAATTTGATCATTCTCAACGCCTCGATCTCCTTTTAGCTAATCATCGTTTTGAAGCTAGCTGGATCGATACATTAGCCGAACAAATCGCGGATTTTCACCAGCGTATTCCGATGGTGGCGCAAGACAGCCCTTGGGGTGAAGCGGAAACGATTTGGGAAGTTGTCTCCGATAACTTCAGCCATATCACCGACGCTATCGACGAACTAGATGACTGGCACAAAGTACAAAAGCTATCCCATTATACTGCGCAACAGTTCCGCAAACTGACCCCTCTGATTGAACAACGTAAGCAATCCGGTCATATTCGCGAATGCCATGGCGATCTTCACTTAGCCAACATCACTCTTTTCCATGATGAGCTAAGACTGTTTGACTGTATCGAATTTAACTTACAGTTCCGCTGGATAGATAGTATTTGTGATCTTGCTTTTCTCCTTATGGATCTGGAAGCCAACGGTGAGTTCCGATGGGCCAATCGCTGCTTAAACCGCTATTTAGAAATCAGTGGTGATTACAATGCCCTACCACTGCTTAATTTCTATAAAGCTTACCGCTCCATGGTTCGCGCAAAGGTTGCAGTACTAGGCGAGCATCACGATCTACAAACCCTGCGCCGCTATCTGCGTCTAACCGATTACTATGCTCGCGCACCAAAACCAGCACTGTTTTTGATGCATGGCATTTCCGGCAGTGGCAAGAGCCATTTAAGCCAACAACTCGTTGATCAAACCGATACTATTCGTATCCGTTCTGATGTTGAGCGTAAACGCCTTTTCCGCGAGTTGAGTTTAAAAGGGGAAAAGATAGATCTATATGGGCCGCAAATGAACGCCCATACCTTCAATCACCTTTTTGATAACAGTGCAGAGCTACTGCGCAACGGTTATTCAGTGGTAGTTGATGCAACCTGCTTGCGCCAAAGAACACGTCAGAACTATATCGAACTAGCAGAGAAACTCGGCATCCCTGTTCGTATTATCAGCTGCGAATGCGAGCAAAAACTGATTGAAGCCCGTTTGAAGCGCCGTTCCAATGAGGGCTCTGATGCATCCGATGCTGACATTGCGGTTATGCTGGAACAACAACAGCTTGCACAGCCTCTAACAGAAGAGGAGCGAGCACTTACTCTTTCAATCGATACCGACGATGATGAAGCAATCGTACGTTTATTAGAGCAGCTGCGAATCCAAGAGGTAATTTTCTAATGACAGCCTTATGCCACATTGATGAGATTACCGAAGGTCAGGCTAAAGGGTTTGAGTGTGAAGGCAAAAAGCTTTTCGCGGTAAAATACCGTGGTGAGTTATACGTCTATGAGAATAGCTGCCCACATCGCAGCATCCCCCTAGAATGGCAGCCTGATCAGTTTCTAGATTACGACAAGACCTTCATCCAGTGTGCTACCCATGGCGCGCTCTTCAAAATTGACAGTGGCGAATGCATCTCAGGCCCCTGCGTAGAAGATAGCCTGACCGCCATCCCATTCACCTTAGATGACGGCCAAGTGATCCTCGGCTAAGTAATTACCGGAATCTCGCGCTGAATACTGATCTGTTCAGGCGAGATATCTGCAGCATAAGCAATTACTTCTACCCCAGCCTCTATTGCCTCACGCAGTAAGCGGCCATATTCTGGATCGATCTGATCGGCAGGGCGTACCTGTTGAATCCCTGTGTGAGGCACACAAAACAGCATCACAGCGCGGTTACCCTGCTCCACCATCGCCATTAATTCCTGCAAGTGTTTAGCGCCACGCTTAGTCACTGCATCTGGAAAGCTTCCCCAGTTATCAGATTCAAGCAAAGTCACATTCTTAACTTCAACCCATGCTCGACCTTTCTCTTCATCTTCCAACAAGAGATCAATACGGCTGTTTTCTCCATACTTAACCTCTTGACGAATATCAGAGTACCCTTGCAGCTGAGCAATCACCCCTTGCTCAATCCCTTCGCGAATCAGTTTATTGGCACGACCGGTATTAATACAGGCGAGATACTGCCCTTCAACTTCCACCAGCTCCCAACCCAATGGGTATTTACGTTTAGGATTGCCACTGTCGTGCACCCAAACACGGCTATCTGGATCAGCGCAGTTTTTCATGGAGCCGGTATTCGGGCAGTGGATCGTAACTTCTCGACCATCCGACAAAACAACATCTGCAAGGAAACGCTTATAACGCTTGACCAAACGCCCTTCGATTAGATCTTCGAATTGCATTATTTTTGAATCCTTTTACCTAAACGCTCCAGCATCAACTGAATGCGATCCAATCCTGTGGTGTAAGAGAATCGAATAAATTCCTGACTACGGTGCTGACCAAAATCCAACCCCGGCGTAGTCGCTATATGGTCCTCTTCCAACAATGACCAACAATAATCGAAGGTATTATCGGTAAGGTGTTGAGCACCTGCATACACATAGAATGCCCCCTCAGGGGTAACTGGCAAATCAAAGCCTAAATCTCTTAAACCAGACACCAAAAGATCACGACGTTTTTGGAACTCAAAACGTCTACGCTCCAATTCATAAATCGTTTCAGGCTTAAATGCAGCCAGTGCTGCATATTGCGAAACCGTGTTTGGCGAAATCATCAAATTCTGCGCTAATTTTTCTAATTCTGGGGCAGCCTCCTCAGGCGCCACCAGCCAACCTAAACGCCAACCTGTCATCCCAAAATATTTAGAAAAACTATTGATTACAAAAGCATTTTGATCAATTTCCAATACACTTGGCGCATCTATTCCGTAGGTAAGCCCATGATAGAGCTCATCAACAACCAGATGACCACCTAGTTTTTTAACTGTCGCAGCAATATCAGTTAACTCATCTCGATGGACGACCATACCGGTCGGATTAGCAGGAGAAGCTAACAGCACTCCCGCAGTAATAGCTTGCCAATGCTGTTCGATCAACTCAGCGTTTAACTGGAAATTATCTTCTGCATTGGTCGGCACTAACTGAGATTTAGCTTCTAAAAAGCGCAAGAATTGGCGATTACATGGGTAACCCGGGTCAGCCATCATAAACGACTGCCCAGCATCAGCGAGCAAAGAGAACGCCATCAGCAAAGCGCTGGAAGCGCCGGTGGTTACAACGATCCGATCAGGGGAGACATCTAAGCCATATTTCGTGGCATACCACTGACTGATCGCCTCGCGTAACTCAGGAATACCCGCGGCAGGCGTATACTGAGTCAGGCCGCTATCAATCGCCGCTTTGGCTGCTTCTGCAATCAATGGTGCTGTTGCAAAATCAGGCTCACCCACCTCCATATGGATAACGTCACATCCAGCATCATCAAGTTGCTTAGCCCGTTTCAGCAAGTCCATCACTTTAAAAGACTCAATTTCTGCAACACGTTGGGAAGGACGGAATACCATGCGAATACCTGATCAAACACTAAAAATGGCAGTATACCTCAGACCATTTACGAATATCCCGCCTAGAGCGCCTATTTACAAGCGCTTCAAGGTGAACTAAACCTAATGAGATGTCTTTTAGTATCAATAGAATACATTTAGGGCTAGCGAAACGGCGAGGCATCTGGTAATTTGCCTGCCTTCTATGCTAAATCAATGTATTTATTGCATAACTAAACACAGGCAAGTGAAGTCACCCTTAAGGTGGCTTACGAAAGAAAGAGAGTGAGGCAGCGCTTATGCCAAACAAGAGCGAATCTTTCACACATATTGATCCTTACCCACTAGTTGAGGGTGAGGAATACATGAATGAGAAGCAGAAGGATCATTTCCGTGCAATCCTAGGCGCTTGGAAACAAGAACTGATGGAAGAAGTGGATAGCACTATCCACCACTTGCGCGAAGAGCCTTCAAATTTTGCAGATCCAAGCGATCGAGCTAGCCAGGAAGAAGAATTCAGCCTTGAGCTACGTACTCGTGACCGCGAACGTAAATTGATCAAAAAGATCAATGAATCGCTTGAGCTGATCGACGAAGATGAATACGGTTATTGCGATGCCTGCGGTATCGAAATTGGCGTTCGACGTCTCGAAGCTCGACCTACAGCGTCTTTGTGTATCGATTGCAAAACGCTGGCGGAGATCAAAGAAAAGCAAGTCGGCGGCTAAATCTAAACTAAGCCAGTTAATATAACTGGCTTAGCTTTAAGCATTTATCGTGACCTATATCGGCCGATTTGCCCCATCCCCTACTGGGCCATTACATTTTGGTTCACTCCTTGCTGCACTCGCCAGTTTTTTGGATGCACGTGCCCATGAGGGTGAATGGCTTTTACGCATCGAAGATTTAGATCCTCCTCGCGAACAGCCAGACGTCAAAGAACAATTTCCACTGTTACTGGAAAGTTACGGTCTTTATTGGGATGGTGAACTCAGCCTTCAAAGCGAACGCCTTGAACTCTATGCCCCAGTACTACAGGAACTGCTAGAAGCGCATCACGCTTACCCCTGCTCCTGTTCACGCAAAGAGATCCTAAGCCGTTGCGATAATCTGGTGTATGACCAACATTGTTTAATGCACCCACCGGAGCAAGACGCCAACGTTGCCATTAGGATCAACAGCAACGGCACGCTCATTAGTTTTCGCGATATTATCCAAGGCCCCCATGCCTATAATTTAAGTAGTACTGGCGACTTTGTTGTATTCCGCCGTGATGGTTTTTATTCCTACCAACTCGCCGTGACTATCGACGATTATCTGCAAGGCATTACCCATATTGTACGCGGCTCAGACCTACTAGATGAAACGGCTAAACAGATTCATCTACAACAGCTGTTAGGCTATCCAACACCTGCTTATGCACATATTCCTGTCGCGGCCAACGCCGAAGGTCAAAAGCTGAGTAAGCAAACCTTTGCACCGGCACTAGAAACCACCGATCCAATTCCAGTTTTATTTAAAGCTTTGCAATTCTTAGATCAAGAACCACCACGAGAACTGCTATACGCAAGTAGAGATGAACTACTGGAGTGGGCGATTGCAAACTGGGATATACGCAAAATAAAACCAACACTCAGTAAGCCGCTACTAAACGAGTCGTAAGATGTATTTCCACCGAGTCCTACTTTTATTGATACCCGGTTTATACATGGTATTACCCCTCATTATTGATAGCTGGCAGAGCCTGACAACACCCTGGTATCTTCCTTACGTTGCTTGGTTTCTTATTATCTTATTAGCATTTCTGATCGAGCGGAGACCGAGAGATGTTTAGTCTTCCATTACTCATCCTGATCGGAGTTGCTTATCTGCTCTTTCTCTTTGGTACAGCCTACCTTACCGAGAGAGGACTATTACCCAAACAGTTGGTGCACCATCCATTTACCCATGTACTTTCTATCGGGGTATATGCCAGCGTATGGACGTTCTATGGTGCCTTTGGACTGGCGCAAGAATCGGGATATAGCTTTTTAGCTTCCTATTTAGGTGCTGTCGTCACCTTTATCTTAGGCCCGGTACTGCTGATCCCAATCCTCAGGATTTCGAGGACATACCAACTTAGCTCACTACCCGACCTACTCGCCTTTCGTTTTCGCAGCGGGGCGGTTGGTACTATTACAGCCCTACTCACCGTCATCGCCACTCTCCCGATGCTTTCAATTCAGATACAAGCGGTGACCGATGCCCTGTATCTGCTAAATGACCAATTTAGCGTTGACCAGATAGGCTTAGGCTTTTGCTTTGTTATCGCACTCTTTTCGATTTTATTCGGTGCACGTCACGCCTCTTTACGAACGACTCATCAAGGCCTGATGGTGGCCATGGCAGTTGAATCACTGATTAAATTGATCGCACTTCTGGTGATCGCTGGCTTTGCCATCTTTGGCGTCTTAGGTGGAGTAGAAGGCGTTAATGACTTTATCACCAGCCATCCTGAATCGATCAAGCGCTTAGAAGCGCCGGTAGACAGCGATGCTTGGCGAACCTTACTACTGGCATTTTTCACCGCAGCAATTGTGATGCCGCATATGTTCCATATGCTGTTTACCGAAAACTCCTCTGACGAAACACTCTATAAAGCCACATGGGCGATGCCGCTGTTTCTGTTTTTGCTTGCAGCTGCAGTTCCACCCATACTTTGGGCTGGCGAAGCACTTGGCGTAGGCGGTGAAGCGCAATTCATCCTTTTGAACATGGGTGTTTTCTTAGACTCTACTTGGCTAACGGTATTGGCATTTATCGGCGGTTTGTCAGCAGCCAGCGGTATTATGATTGTGGCAACTGTAGCTATGGCTTCGATGATTCAGAACCACGTTATTCTGCCGTTAGTCCCAAAACCGAAAACCCCTCGCTTCTATGCCTGGCTATTATGGCTTAGACGTAGTTTGATCATGGCGATGCTACTTGCCAGCTATCTTTTCTATCGCCAGATAGGTACGGACTTTGCCCTGCATCAGATGGGCGTGGTTGCTGTAGTGGCCTTCCTACAGTTCTTACCGGGATTACTATCCACCCTGTTCTGGTCCAGAGCTAACCGCTGGGGTCTACTCATAGGCTTATCCGCTGGCATGGGGATCTGGCTGCTAACCATGTTAGTCCCGCTTCTAGATAGCTCGGCCAGCGAATTGGTACCTTTCGATTTAGATACAGATAATTGGGACCATATTGCGATTCTGTCACTGATGTTGAACACTGCTCTTCTGACCGTAGTCTCTCTAATCTTCCCTCAATCAGAAGATGAGCGTAGGGCCGCACAATCCTGCTTGATGAACGCGTTGCAAAAGCCAAGTTCCAACCACCTACGCGTTTCCAGAATCGATGACTTTACCGATCTACTGTCTAGCCGATTGGGCCGCAAAACCGCAGAGCGCGAAGTTCAAAAAGCACTAGAGAGTCTGAATATACAATCGCAGACCGTGCGTCCGATCGATCTGTTACGCCTTCGAACAACGCTTGAAACCAACCTTTCAGGCTTACTTGGGCCTATAGAAGCCGCTGCTTTACTTGAGCCTTTGGATCAACCTTCCGATCCAATTACCTTCAAAGCCAGTAATACGCACCTGATTGAAAACCAGCTGGAAAACTATCAAGAACGTTTGACCGGTCTTGCTGCCGAACTTGATGAAATGCGCCGTTACCACCGTCTTACACTGCAAAAACTCCCCGTCGGTGTATGTACCCTCGATACCTCTGGACAAGTGCTGTTCTGGAATATTGAGATGGAGCGTCTGACCCAAATTAAAGCGGAAGAGATTATTGGTACGCCGCTACAAAGCCATACCGATACTTGGAGCACTATTTTAGAAGAATTTGCCCACGCGGATAGCGATCACAAGTTGAGCCAAAAACTGATCTTAAATGAACAAACTCATTGGTTCAGTTTGCACAAATCGATCCTTAAAGAGCGTCGCGATATCGGCATGGTATTGCTACTAGAAGACGAGACCGACACTAAAATCATGCAGGACAAGCTCGGCCATAACGAACGACTTGCATCGATCGGTCGCTTTGCTGCGGGTGTTGCCCACGAGATCGGCAACCCTGTAACGGGGATCGCTTGTCTAGCACAGAACCTGAAGTTAGAAACAGATAACGACTATATTCTTGAAACCGGCGATCATATCGTCGATCAAACCAAACGTATCAGCCGTATAGTGCAGTCCCTGGTCAGATTCGCCCATGCAGGTCGCCCCGAAGCGGAACGAGAGCAAGTGCCGGTATCTCTTGCCCAATGTGCTGAAGAAGCTATTCACCTCATGTCTTTGGATAGCCATGGCAAACAACAACAGTACATCAATCAGATACCCGATGAGCTTCGCGTGAGTGGTGATCCACAACAACTTCATCAAATCTTTGTAAACCTGATTCAAAATGCCAGCGATGCTTCACCTGAAGGCGGGCGCATCTGGCTCCATGCCAATGAAAATATTGAAACCGTAGAGCTTCGAGTAACCGATGAAGGCAGCGGTATATCAGCCGAATCCCAAGAACGTCTGTTTGAACCGTTCTTTACCACAAAAGACCCTGGTCAGGGTACAGGTTTAGGCCTATCTTTGGTTTACAATATTATTGAAGAACATTGTGGTAATATTGAAATTATAAGCCCAGCCAACAACAAGCAGAACAAAGGCACTCAAGTGGTAATAACGCTCCCGCGCTTAAAGTGGACAGAAGATCCCGACAGCGCAGGATAGTGGGATGAGAGGTAGAGAGCCGATGAGCCGAATTCTGATTGTAGAAGATGAAACAATAATCCGGTCTGCACTGCGCAGACTACTCGAGAAAAACCATTTCCAAGTCGACGACGCCGCTTCTGTAGATGAAGCTACCAGCCGTTTCAACCTTGGCGACTTCAACCTGATTATCAGCGACCTTCGTCTGCCGGGCGCACCTGGCACAGACATGATTTCGTTGGCGAAATCAGTTCCTGTACTGATCATGACCAGTTATGCGAGTTTACGCTCCGCTGTTGATGCGATGAAGCTCGGTGCTGTTGACTATATTGCTAAGCCTTTTGATCACGATGAGATGATCAGCTCGGTGCAGCATATTCTTTCCTCTCGTTCGGAATCTGACAGTCCCGTTACCGAACATGATGCCGCAACTGCCGAGAACCGCACTAATATCATTGGCTCCTGCCAACCGATGCAGGAACTCGATAAGCGCATTAAGAAAGTTGCTCGCACCCAAGCGACTGTTTTGATTCAGGGAGAGTCAGGCACAGGTAAAGAACTTGCAGCTCGCGCGATTCACGAACAGAGCAATCGCGCCAATATCCCAATGATCTCAGTGAACTGCGCCGCGATCCCAGAGAGCCTGATTGAGTCAGAACTTTTTGGTCACGAAAAAGGCGCCTTTACCGGCGCTAGCAGCAGCCGCAGCGGCTTACTTGAAGCTGCAGATGGCGGTACGCTATTTCTTGATGAAATCGGAGAGCTTCCGCTCGAAGCTCAAGCTCGTTTGTTACGCTTCCTACAAGAAGGTGAGATCCGACGTGTAGGATCTGTGCAATCAAAGAAAGTTGATGTTCGCCTGATTGCTGCAACCCATAGGAATCTAAAAGAGCTAGCAAAACAGAACGAGTTTCGTGAAGACCTCTACTACAGACTCTATGTGATGGAGCTTCGCATTCCGCCATTAAGAGAACGCGGCGACGATATTATCGAGTTAGCTGAAAAAATGCTGGCTCGTGTTTGTCAGCGAATGGAAACAGCGCCTTTACGTTTCGCCAATGATGCGCTTGAAACGATGCGCAGATACAGCTGGCCGGGCAATGTTCGTGAATTAGAAAATGCTATCGAGCGTGCAACTATTCTTGCAGAAGGTCCATTCATTACCACTGACCTTTTAGGCTTAGATATCCCAGTAAGCTCGCTAGATGATATTGAAAGCCAGTTTGTCGCGATGAATCAGGCTACTCCTCAAGCAGTACAGACTGAAGACCAATCTAAACTATCTTTAGACGACTACTTCCAAAGATTCGTTTTAGAAAATCAGGATCAATTGAGCGAAACAGAACTGGCTAAGAAGCTCGGCGTGAGCCGCAAGTGTTTATGGGAACGCAGACAAAAACTTGGCATTCCTCGCAAGTCGAAAAAATAGATTATACCAAGGTCTAAAGGGTGACATTTAAGTAACATTACGGTAACAATTCAGGTGTTACCGTACTACCCAGCAACTAGTACCAAAGCGTAACACCCAGTAACAAAACCGCTACAAAAGTAGATCAAAAAACAAACAATCAAAAATAAGCCATTGTTTTATAAGGATTAATAAAAACTGGCACATGCCGTGCAATATACTGCGCGACAACAAAAAGAAGCACACTTCTTAAACTAGACCGCCAATAAAAATAAAAACTGGAATAGATTAAAGAAGTACCTGTCTCGAATAAAAATAATAATGAGGCTTAAGAAAGCTGATCGTAGCGAAGCTGTAACGATCTTAATATTGCTCTTAGAACAAAAACAACAAGCTGAGAAATAGCCGTTGTTGCCTGAGATGCGATCAGCTACCCATCTCCTTCCCTTTTTCTTCTATCTTTTAAATTTCCCAATCTGCTGTGTAACAGTGGTATGATTGCGCACCCATTTAATTCGGGCAGTAAGCACTGTTTAGATTTGATATAAGCCTGAACACCCGTACAATTACTACCCTTTCCGGCTAGATAAATCGCATAGGTAGGCACAACCTTGCTTAAAACCATCAGTAACGCATTGAGCAAAGTATTTGGCAGCAGTACAGAGTCCGTTAACGACTCTGCTGAAAACACGCAATTAATCACTGCTGTTGAAAAGAAGTTGATCTCTGAAGATGAGCATAAGATTCCACGCCGTCATTTAGATGATAATGCCCTGAAAGTTGCCTACCGCCTCCAAGATGCAGGCTTCGAAGGCTACTTAGTTGGCGGATGTATCCGTGACCTACTGCTTAAGAAAAGACCAAAAGATTTTGACGTAGCGACAGATGCACATCCAGAAGAAGCTGCAGATCTGTTTCGCCGCGCCCGCCTGATCGGCCGCCGCTTTAAACTGGTTCATGTCCGCTTTGGCCGTGACCTGATCGAAGTCGCAACCTTCCGCGCAAGCCACGATAACCAAGCTGAAAATGCTGAAGGCGAACAAGGCAAACAATGCGATAGCGGCATGATCCTACGCGACAATGTTTACGGCACAATTGAAGATGATGCGCTACGTCGCGACTTCACTGTAAACGCGCTGTACTACTGCCCGAAAGATCACTGCGTCTACGATTTTGCCAATGGTTATGACGATCTGCAGAAAGGTATTCTGCGCATGATCGGCGACCCAGAAGATCGTTATAAAGAAGACCCTGTACGCATGCTACGTGCAGCTCGTTTTGCCGCTAAGCTTGATTTCTCGATTGAACAGCAATCAGAAGCGCCGATTCGCACCTTAGCACCAATGCTGAAACGCATTGCGCCAGCACGTCTATTTGATGAAGTGCTAAAACTGCTGCAATCCGGTCACGCAATTGAATCTTATAAACAGCTACAACGTTTAGATCTGTTTGAGCCGTTATTCCCGCAGGTTCAGAAATTGTTGCAAAGTGACAACCTGGATGTACCGCTGGAACGCTTGATCGAGAACGCACTTAAAAATACTGACCGCCGTCTGGCACAGCGCAAAAGCGTTACACCGGCGTTCTTATTTGCAGCTATCTTGTGGTACCCAACTCAGCTACGTATGCAACAGCTGATGAAAGAGAACAAGATGCCACCGGTACCGGCGCTACATGAAGCAGCCAATCAAGTACTTGCAGAACAAGTTCGTTCAACCGCTATACCGCGTCGTTTCTCTACCCCAATCCGTGAGATTTGGGAGATGCAACTGCGTCTGCCACGCCGCCAAGGCAACCGTGCAGCACGTTTGATGGAGCAGCCTCGCTTTAGAGCGGCGTATGATCTACTTCTACTGCGTGAAAACAGCGGTGAAGAGCTAGGAGGACTAAGCCAGTGGTGGACTGATTTCCAGAACGCCAATGAGCCAAGCAAAAACAGCATGGAAAAAAGCTTAGGTAAAGGTGATAAACCGCGCAAACCACGTCGTCGCCGTTCTAATTCAAATAAGTCCCGCCAAGAGTCATCACAATGACGACTGCGGTTCGTTGTTACATAGGGTTGGGCAGTAATCTTGACAACCCTCTTCAGCATGTTGAACAAGCATTTTCTGAGCTGGCAGAACTGGAAAACTGCCGCTTAGTCAAAGCATCACCCATATACCGTTCTGCACCGGTTGGCCCTCAAGATCAGCCAGACTTTATCAATGCCGTTGCAGAAATAGAAACGACCCTAGAAGCCCATGCACTGTTGGATCGGCTTCAGGGACTTGAGCAGAAACACCAGAGAGTCCGCGAGCGACACTGGGGACCAAGAACCCTCGACCTCGACCTGCTTCTATACGGTAATAGCCAAATCAACACCGAACGTCTCTGCGTACCACACGCATTTATGCACGAACGCAGCTTTGTTCTATACCCTCTGGCCGATATCGCACCCGATTTAATCATACCTAATGATGTAACTTTGTCTTCCCTATTAGTTGCATGCCCTATGGGCAGCCTGACAAAGATATAGGTATAATCGCGCCAACGCGTAATAACAGGAAGATCATTCCATGAGCAATATTACTCTGCACACGTTGTCCTCAATGAAGAAAGCAGGCGAAAAGTTCGCGGTACTTACCGCTTATGACGCTTGTTTCTCGCATGTTGTTAGCTCTGCTGGCACAGAAGTAATTCTGGTAGGCGATTCATTGGGCATGGTGCTTCAAGGCAATGACAGTACTCTACCCGTAACTGTTGAAGAGATGGCTTACCACACTCAAGCTGTCGCCAAAGGTAATCAGGGAAGCCTTATCATGGCCGACCTACCTTTCATGAGCTATTCCACTCCAGAACTTGCTATGGATAACTCCGCTGCACTTATGCAGGCGGGTGCAAACATGGTGAAACTGGAAGGCGGTGCATGGCTTGCAGAAACTGTATCTATGCTAGCTGAACGTGGTATCCCTGTTTGCGTTCACCTTGGCCTGACACCTCAAACTGTCAATAAACTCGGCGGTTATCGAGTCCAAGGTCGCGATAAAGAAACGGCACAACAGATGATTAACGATGCCGTTATGCTGCAAGATGCTGGCGCTAGCGTGATTTTGCTTGAGTGCGTTCCATCTATCTTAGCCAAAGAGATCACACTAGCACTGGATGTGCCTGTTATCGGTATTGGCGCAGGTTCTGACACAGACGCTCAAGTACTGGTTCTACATGACATGCTTGGCGTAACACCAGGCCGCAGCCCTAAGTTTGTGAAAAACTTTATGGCTGATGCCAATAGCATCGAAGAAGCGATCAGCCAATATGTGACCGACGTTAAAAGCGGTACTTTCCCTGCTTCCGAGCATGAGTTTGAATAAACATGATCACTCTACATACCATTGCTGAACTACGTGCAGCCCTCAATAAAGAGCGAGCAGCAGGCAAGCGTATCGGCTTTGTACCAACGATGGGTAACCTGCATGAAGGTCACCTACAACTGATCGATCAGGCAAAAGCGAATAGCGATGTTGTCGTTTCATCGATCTTTGTCAATCCTCTGCAATTTGGTGCAGGGGAAGATCTAGATAATTACCCACGTACTCTCGCTGCTGATCAAGAGAAACTTAATTCTCGCGGCTGCAACTACCTGTTTGCACCGACCGATTCGGAGGTTTACCCGAACGGACGTGAATCTCAGACACAGGTTGAAGTACCAAAGATTTCAGACCTTTATTGCGGCGCGACTCGCCCAGGCCACTTCCGTGGTGTTGCGACGGTCGTAGCTAAACTGTTTGGTATGGTTCAACCTGATGTGGCTGTCTTTGGTGAAAAAGACTTCCAGCAGTTGATGGTTATTCGCCGAATGACCGAAGATCTTAGCCTACCAGTAGAGATCCAAGGTGCGCCGATTGCCCGCAATGCGCAAGGCCTAGCATTGAGCTCTCGCAATGGTTACCTATCAGAGCAGGAACTGGAAACAGCCACCGTACTTAACGCTTCGCTACGCGAAATTGAAGCCGCTTTGATTGAAGGTGATAAAGACTTCGATTCCCTGATTGAAAGCGCTCAGCAGCGCTTAGAAACCGCTGGTTTCAAACGCGATTACTTGGTTATCTGTCGCAGCCAGGATCTACAACCTGCGACATCTGAAGACTCCCAATTAGTCGTACTGGCAGCAGCCTACCTTGGCCCTGCCCGATTAATCGATAATTTACAGATTAATTTGTAACCCCTCTTCCGAGTAGGGTTACACCTACTCGGAACCCCCTGATATCCCTCATATTTTCAAATTAAACGCTCAAGTATTGCTGCAGCGCAATACTTGCTATTTCAATCGTAAGTCTTATACAACCCGCTACTTTCGTGGCTTGACAACCGGGGGCTCGGTCGCGCAGACTGCTAGGACGATGAGTTCTTGCACTGCAATAAAAACAATAAAGGTTGTATAAGTGCTCAGAAAAACGGATTTTGGCCGCCCCTAAATGAGTAGAGAGGGCACAACGGTCACTGAATAAACGCCGCTTTTCACTGAATACTATCGGCCAAAAATTTGGCCATACCATCATCGTGAAGAACGAACTTTGTACATAGCTAAGCTAAGAGGCATTTCGAATGCGTGACGTTGTAATTGTAGCTGCGGGCCGTACCGCAGTTGGTACTTTCGGTGGTTCCCTATCTAAAATTGCTGCATCTGACCTAGGTGCAACAGTTATCAAAGGTCTGATCGAGAAGATCGATCTGGACCCTGCAAAAGTTGACGAAGTAATCATGGGTCAGGTTTTGACGGCTGGCTGTGGCCAGAACCCTGCCCGTCAGGCGACGCTTAATGGCGGCCTACCAATTCAAGTTCCTGCACTAACTATCAACAAAGTTTGTGGTTCAGGTCTTAAAGCTATTCAAATGGCTACACAAGCAATCCGTTGTGGCGATGCAGACATCATCATCGCTGGTGGCCAGGAAAACATGAGCTCTTCTCCTCACGTTGTTCCAAACTCTCGTAACGGTGCTCGCATGGGCGACTGGAAAATGGTCGACACAATGATCAAAGACGGTCTATGGGACGCATTCAACGATTACCACATGGGTATCACTACTGAGAACATCGTTGAAAAATATGGCTTCACACGTGAAGAGCAAGACGCATTTGCTGCTGCATCTCAAAACAAAGCAGAAGCTGCTGTAACAGGCGGTCGCTTTAAAGATGAGATCATCCCAGTAACAATTCCTCAGCGCAAAGGCGATCCAATCGTATTTGACACTGACGAGCAGCCACGTTTCGGTTGCACGGCAGAAGCGCTAGGTAAACTACGTCCAGCATTCAAAAAAGACGGTTCTGTAACTGCAGGTAACGCTTCTACTATCAACGATGGTGCTGCTGCAGTAATCGTTTGTTCTGAAGAGAAAGCGAAAGAACTAGGTCTTCCAGTACTAGCACGCATCAAAGCGTACGCTAACTCTGGTATTGATCCATCTATCATGGGTACAGGCCCAATCACTGCGACTCAGAAAGCACTAGAAAAAGCTGGCTGGTCTGTAGATGATCTAGAACTAGTTGAAGCGAACGAAGCATTCGCTGCTCAAGCAATGTCTGTAAACAAAGATCTTGGCTGGAACACTGACATCGTTAACGTTAACGGTGGTGCGATTGCTCTAGGCCACCCGATCGGTGCTTCTGGTTGCCGTGTATTCGTAAGCCTAGTTCACGAAATGAACAAGCGTGACGCGAAGAAAGGCCTAGCGACACTATGTATTGGTGGTGGTATGGGTACTGCACTGGCAGTTGAGCGAGACTAAGCTAGACTTAAGTCTAGTTACACCGTCCTACTCTTTAAACCGCAGCTCCAGCTGCGGTTTTTTTCTGCCTAAAAGAAGGTAAAAAAGGAGAGAAGTTAAAGAAACTAAACCTTGGTTCTCAGCTCAGTATTCAGCGATAGCGCCTTTACCTACACCCTCATAAGCACGCACCAACACCTTATCATTTGGATACGATTGCTTGATCTGCTTGGCTAGATGATCAGCGATCAATTCAACCGTGCTATCTGTATCGATTAAGTAACAAACCGATGTAGGTAGACTGATTGCAAAGTCACCCTGCGGCGCTGTGTAAGCGTAATGATGACGGCTCTCACACTGTTCAATTAGGTGAGATTCCGAACCTATATAGATATCAGTGAAACGTTCAGCCCACTCTTTTTCAAGATTGAGTTCACGCTGATCATTGATATAGATTTCGATCTTAGAACGATGACCATGCGCAATGCGCTGACAGTTACCATCATGCTTCTGCAAACCATGGCTATAGTGATAGAAAGCACCGTCGATTTTCTCAGGAACAAAGGAGATCTTTAGCCCTTTTACTTCATTTGGGAAAAGTTCTAAAAGCTTATCCCGACACCACTCAGCCAAAGTTTTCTCTGTGATCTCAGGCATACCTACTAGGCAGATTGCAGGCTCAGGGGAACGGCAATAAAAACTTTCACCATCCGCATAAAGCCACTCGACCTCAGTGTAGCCGTCTTGAGTAGAATGACTAAGACGTGGCATGCCCGTAGGAACCACCAGCGCATGATCTACCCATAGATCAAACCACTGCTTAACCTTCTTCTTCACAATCCCAAAATCACAGATCATGCCTTGGTCATTTAGGCTGCCATCCAGCTCTAACTGCACAAGCCACGACTCCCCCATCAACCCACGTTGAGGGTGTAAATAGGAAAAATCGACATTGGTCAGATTATCAACAAAAAGTTTCACGGTAGGGCTCCTGATTTGAAGGCGCTATAGTAGCTTAAAACCTTCAACTAAAAAACGGTGCAGGCTATAGGGACAATGCCAGTTCCGATATACTACGCACTTTAAAGCTTGTTATAGACTTACCTTATGCGCCTAGATAAATACTTAGCACAATCTTCCGGCTTTTCCCGTAAAGAAGTTCGCCGCTTTATGAAAGCGGGTGAAGTTGTTGTAAACGATATTGAAGTGACCGACCCATCTATGCATGTGGGTGAAGACGATGAGGTTTATCTAAGCGGCTATCCAGTAGATGCGCCAGGTGATAAGTACATCATGCTGCATAAACCTTTGGGCTGTGTATGCTCCAATGACGACGGTACCCACCCAACGGTTCTAAGCTTGATAGATCTACCACGGGCAGAGGAACTAACGATCTGTGGCCGACTAGATGTGGACACAACCGGTTTAGTGCTTATCACCAGTAATGGTAAATGGGCTCACAAAATCACCTCGCCAAAACACAAAACAGGCAAGCTCTACCAAGTAACCACGGCTGATCCAATTCCTGAAGATGCCGTAGAGAAATTCAAGCAAGGTTTAATGCTGCACAATGATAAGGAGCGCACTAAACCCGCTGAGCTAACCTTAATTGCCAGTAATGAAGCCGAAGTCATTCTTACCGAAGGCCGCTATCACCAAGTTAAGCGTATGTTCGCGGCTATAGGCAACAAAGTAGAAGAGCTTCACCGCGCACGTATCGGCAATATCGAGCTCGATGAATACCTAGAACCCGGCGAATACCGTTTTCTGACAGAAGAAGAGATTAATAGCATCTAATGAGTGATACAGCCTTTAATCTAATCGCCCCTTATATCCAACGCGCTTCCGGTCGTTCGCTTTGGCTCGCTGATGAAAACTTGCTCAGTGCTAATATCCCAGCCAATGAAGCCGTTATCGCCATTACCAACCGAATTGATCTGGAACAGCATCTGTATCGTCAAGGTTGGAAGGTTTTCTTCTCCGATTATGATCTAAGCATCATCGAAGATAACAGTTTGGACTCTGTGATCTACCGAGTATCCAAAGAAAAGCCGGTGGTCCACCATCTAATCAATGAGGCTTTCCGCTGCTTAAAACCTGAGGGAAAGCTCTATATTGCCGGTGAGAAAGGAGAAGGGATCAAAACCTACTTCAGCAAGGCTAAAAAGCTTTTTGGAGAGGGTGAAACCAGCAAAGCCGATAAAAACACATGGTCCGCTACACTCACTAAACTAAACACTTCGAGTGAAGACCAGTTGGATGCTAAAGATTTCCACCAGCTGCGTGTCACTGCCAGTGACGAGACATTTGAGTATTACAGCAAACCTGGTGTGTTCGGTTGGGATAAAATTGATCGCGGTAGCGCCTACCTGATCGAGCATCTCGATAGTTTCTTAATGACCCTGCCAGAACCGCCGAAAAGCGCTCTGGATCTAGGCTGCGGTTATGGCTACTTGTCCTTGAATCTGAGCCACTTAGATATCCCGGTAACAGCGACAGATAACAACGCTGCCGCCTTAAAAGCCTGCGAGCGAAACTTTAACCGTTATCCAATCAACGGCAAAGTCATACCTGCGAGTTGTGCAGAGGGTATTACCGAGAAATTTGATCTAATCCTCTGTAACCCCCCTTTCCATGCAGGATTTTCCGTCGACGGAGACCTGACAGACCGTTTTCTAAAAGCGGCTCATGACCGTTTGAATGGCCGTGGGGTCGCCTGCTTTGTTACCAATATGCATATCCCACTAGAGCGAAAAGCTAAGCAGTTCTTCCATCAGGCTGAATGTATTGCCTCTAACGGCAACTTTAAGCTGATCAGGCTTACTCATAAGACATAAAAATGGGGCTAAAAGCCCCATTCTCTTTTGATCAACTAATACACTTCATGCCCTTCAATTTTAGGATACCCCGACCAAATACGGCTGTAGTCCATTCCATTAGTTTTCTGCATCTGCTTTTTATCTGATGTAGAAACTTCCTTTTTCATCACTTTTTCGACTTTATTCATAGATGCCGATTCACTGAGTTCCATCCCATTACTGCTATAAATAAAATTAATGGCTTGTTCGTGATCCGTATCCGCAGCCATACCTAGGGTAGGAACAAACATTAACGCAAGTAGTGTAGATTTAACTTTAAGAGACATATTATTTACCTTTCTAATTTAAGAGCTCCCTATACCACTGGGAGTTATATCGATTAATTGATATGCCCTTATGACAGAAAAGTAGACAAGTCGGTTCACCTAATAATTAAGACTAAAAAATACACTTCTTATAACTAAAAGAAGCTAAAAATTTATATTTATATCTTTCTTGCTGCGCAAAACACACCAAGAGCGGCAACTACAATCCCTATCATTGCCAGCATCGATAACGATTCATCAAACAAGAACCACGCCTCTATCGCGGTTAAAGGGGGCACCAGATAAAAATAGCTAGCGACCTTACTCGCCTCCCCTTCGCGAATCATAATTAGCAGCAACAGTATTGCAGTGACGGATAAGCCCAATACCATCCAAGCTAATGCACCAATTAAGGTCCAGTTCCATTCCACCACACCGCTATCAAATGCATAGGCCAATATAGCCATCACAATTGCCATCGCCACGTATTGATAAAAAGCCCCCACCATCAGATCTACACCGACACCAAAACGTTTTTGGTACAAAGTGCCTAATGATATAGCGACCAACGCAATCACCGCAGCTGCCCATGCATCTCCACCAGCCAAATAGCTCCCCTGTGAATAACCTTGACTGACCACCATAACAACACCGATTAAACCCAGAACTAAACCTAACCATTGGGTTTTCAACAGCCGCTCTTGTAACCAGATGACAGCCAACAAGGCCGTTAATATGGGCTGTAACCCCATCACCAATGAGGTAATCCCAGCTGGAAGTGACCAGTCGATTGCTGCGAAGACGCCGCCTAAGTAACAGGCATGAACGAGAAACCCCACCACCATCTGATGACCTGCTTGCGGCAAGCTACACCATTGCGGTTTACGCCATGCTAATAAACCCGCAAAGACAACAATCGTCAGCAAACTACGTACTAGTAGGACGCTGAAAGGCTCCATATAAGGCACCGCATACTTGGCACCGATAAAACCGGTACTCCAAATACCCACAAACGCCCAAGGAACTAAAGTTATCCACTGCTGTTTATTCAGCATGACTGACTCTCTACAAACTATCTAAATTGATTGCATCACTGTAGAGAGAACAGGCTAAACAAAAAAGGGACACAGACAGGTCAGTTTCAAGGGTACAGAAAAGCCTCAAATTGCACTTGTCTGTAAATTTATACAAACTGTACCCATGAAAAAGTATTTACTGTTGGTACAACAGCTTAGCTCTAGAATCGAAAGCGGTGATTTATCGCCCGGCACCCGTTTGCCCTCTATCCGGGCCTTAAGCCTGCAATATCAGTTAAGTAAAAATACCATCATCAAAGGCCTGACTGAGTTAGAGCAGTCGCAACTGATTTACGCTAAACCACGACTAGGGTTCTTTGTCTCCTCCCCGAAAAACTCAGTTCCTGCCATCAAACCGCGAAAAGTTAAGTTGGGCTCGACTGCGTTCAGTGTTTTGGGCGCAGCGAATCAACATGGGCACTTAGCTCTCGGTTCGGCTTACCCCGATTCCAGATGGCCAACGGTCGCTTGGTATTATCAGCAGCAAGCCAAACATACTCGTCATTGGGCACACACCAGTGAAAAACGCCGCAGCCATTACAGCACCCCGCCGGGCGATCCTAAACTTCTGTCCGTATTAGCTGATCACCTGAATGCCACCGCATTTAGCTGTAATAGTGAAGAGATTGTGATTACCCATGGCGCTCAGGAAGCTTTATCGCTCTGTTTACGTTCTGTAGCCCAGATAGGGGATACCATTGCCGTTGAATCACCCTGCTACTACGGCACCTTACAGTGCATTGAAGCTTTGGGGCTTAAGGTATTGGAACTACCTTCAGATCCAATTTTAGGGACTAATTTAGATGCTCTAGAAACCGCCCTAACTCAATGGCCAATTAAAGCGGTACTGACCAACCCAAGCTTTAATAACCCGCTGGGTTTCAATCTAGATTTAGCAAGTCGACAGCGCTTAATGGCCATTGCCAACAAGTGGGATATAGCGGTTATTGAAGATGATGTCTTTGCAGAACTCAGCTTCAATCAACAAAGACCGACAGCGCTTAAAGCGATGGATACCGATCAACGAGTACTGCATTGTGGCTCTTTTTCTAAGACAGTAGATGCTGATATAAGGCTGGGCTGGGTACTACCCGGGCGCTACTACGAACAAGTTAACTTCCAAAAATTTGTTACCAGCATCGCCTGTTCTGCCATATCGCAACAAGGCATCAGTGAATTACTGATAGGCCGTCGTTATCGCCGTCATCTCTCACAAGTTAGTCGTGGCTACCAAGAGAGAGTCGAGATGCTCGATGAAGATATCCGTCAACATTGGCCCAGTAACACCTGCTTTATCAAACCAAGCGGCGGTATTTTGCAGTGGTTTACACTGCCTAAACAGGTCAATAGCGACCAACTATTTCAACAAGCGCTTGAGGCAAGTATTGGCATTTCACCCGGTAACCTCTTTTGTGCAGACCAGCGTTTTAATCACCATATCCGCTTATGTTTTGCCCATTACACTCGACAAAAAGAACAAGTCGACGCTATTGCACAGTTAGGCAAATTAATCGCTTCGTACTAATCTATTCCCTAAGTGTTACAAAGATGAGCAATTCTCTGCAACGTACGTAAATTAAGGCTTTCGGCAAGTAGCACTCAGACTATCAACGAACTTATCCACAGATTATTGGGATAAGTTATTACCGAGACGACTTGAGGATAAAGCCATTATTAGGCACATTGGGATATAACAGACTCAAGCCAGCCATAAACAACATAGAAGGTTGAATACGATGAAATTCATTAAAATGTCACTGTTTATATTCTGCATCGCCAGCATTAATACTGTGCATGCCTCTAATGAATTTATAAAACAAGCCGTTGCTGCAGAACACCGCAGCGAAAAGAATATAGCGCGTGATGTTTATCGCCACCCTGTAGAGACACTCTCTTTTTTCGGCATCAAACCCGATATGACTGTCCTTGAAATATTACCTGGTGGCGGCTGGTACACAGAGATCCTTGCGCCGATGTTGAAAGACAACGGACATCTCACCTTAGCGAGCTTCGGCGCCGATCACCCAAACAACTTTTTACAGGGCTTACACAACAAACTTGTGACAAAGCTACAAGCGAATCCATCAGTTTATGGAAAAGCCGATGTAGTGGTGTTTAAGAAAGGTGATACCTATTTAGCTGAAGTTCTGGATAGCTCTCAAGATATGGTAGTTACGTTCAGAAATACCCATAACTGGATACGCTTTGGGGGCATAGAAGAGGTCTATCCTTCTTTTCATCGCGTGCTAAAAAAGGGCGGTACTCTTGGTGTAGTTCAACACCGCGCTAAAGATGGCAGTGATTACAAAGAAAGCGCTGAAAATGGCTACGTTCCGGAAACTTATCTAATTTCATTTATTGAAGGTTTAGGATTTGAACTCGTTGAGACGTCTGAGATCAACGCCAATCCTAAAGATACTAAGGACCACAAAGCTGGCGTCTGGTCCCTACCACCGAGTTATCGATTAAAAGAAGTTAATAAAGCGCATTACCAAGCAATCGGTGAAAGTGACCGTATGACCCTAAAATTCATCAAAAGGTAAGAGTTATCAAACGCTAGGAAAACGATAAACCATAAGCCGCCCCGTTATTGCTAATAGCGGGGCACCCCCTGACATTAAATATCAGAGTAAAGTACAACCTGATTTCGTCCTTGGGCTTTTGCCATATACAGCGCTTCATCTGCCGCACTAAGCATTTGATTAACTTGCTTAAATCTTCCTTGTTCCCAACTAGAGATACCAATACTGACAGTCACCGCAATATTATGTTCTTCTACCTCAATTAAGAGCAGTTCAACATTGTGACGGATACGTTCAGCAACCTTTCGCGCTGCATTTAAATCCGTCTCCGGCATCAGGATGGCAAACTCTTCTCCCCCCAGACGAGCGACAATATCGGTCTTACGTGCTATATCTACACAGGTCTGATAGAACACTTTTAAAACCTCATCCCCAGCGGCGTGACCGTAAGTATCATTCACTCTTTTGAAGAAATCGATATCTAGCATAAGTAACGAGAGCGGTCTGCGGTAACGTTGCACACGCCCTAGTTCATGTTCAGCCAACTTATTAAATTTACGTCGATTAACCGCACCGGTCAGAGAATCGGTTGAAGCTAAGCGACGATAGCGCTCATGCTCAATCGTCTTATGCTTAAGGTCCATTAACTGCCGTTGTTGATGAACCTTGTTCCTAATATCTGCCTGTAAAAGGCTACGGCGGCAACTCTCATAGGCTTTAATCGTACGCCCTAACTCATCATCAACAAACCGATCGGTAAAGACAAAACTTTGATCGCCTTTGGATAAACGCACCATCGCCCGATTCAACATAGCCACAGGCGAGATAATACTGATATTTAACATCCAGCAGGCGAGCAACGTCAGGCCAGTTATTAACAACAAGATCAACGAGGTTAGATACAACTTGAGTCGTGCGTCAGCAGCATTTTGATCAGCCAACTCCGTAATATCCATCACCAACTTATCAGCTAACGCTTTGAGTAAGTCGATTTTTTCTGACAATGCTGAGAACCATAGCGCTTCCGTTAGTTGTATATCTTCGCGGTTTTTGGTCTGTAAAACCCGATAAAGCTGCAATTCTAGGCTCTCTACTTGTTGGAAGCTTTCGCTAGATTCCATCCTTTGATAAGCCTTCTGTTGGCTGATACTCGCCACCTGATTAAAGTATTGAATCAAACCTTGCTGTTGCCCCATTAACGAGATCAGCTTATGCAACTCAGATTGATTCATGCGATCATCTGCCAGGATCAACGTACCTAATGCTCGCTCCTGACCAGCAACCTCTTTCAAGTTTACAACTGAGGTAAAACTAGACAAATGTGATTCCAACTCAGCATCTAACCCCATAAAGGTAAATGCTGCTGGTATCTTCAATAGATAATCAATTAAAGCGGTGTAATAGTGCTGCATTTCAATAATGGATAGCTCTTGTTGATCAACTTTTTCCCGTTGTTGATCGATTACATCCAACCAATTTGAAGACTCTTGCAACAAAGTCTGTATCTGAGGAGACAGTTCATTCTCTGAAAGCTGTTTTGCTCGAACTAGGAAGCCCTTAATTGCTTGATCTGTTTGCAAACGCGTTTTGGCTATATCAAGGGAAAACACTTGGTATTGCGACGCTATCAACCCTGTAGTCAAACCCCGCTCTGCTTGTAAGCTATGACTTAAAGTATTTACTTCATGGGCAATCGCAGTAAGTTCGGATAGTTGCTCCATCGTTTGGTAACGGCTGACACTGCTACTTAACAGAACCAAACTTAAGAGCAACATTCCTAATGCCGGTATAAACGCCGTTAATAAGATTCTTTTTCCTAAGGGCAATCTTGCACTTATAAAGCGTCCGATTTTAGAAAAGAATCGCTGTGGTTTATTGGTAGAGTCAGTTGCACCTTTATCACTCACACATTGGTGATAAGACATATCATCAACAGCAATATGATTGAGCAACCAGTCGACGAGAAATAGATAAACATCTCGCGCTACTTCAACTGAATCAGCATGCAACAACTGCTCTTTGAGCTCTGGGATTTTATTGATAAAGGATTGATGGCCTTGAATATGCTCATCCAAGTCGGGATAACCACAGCGCGCCATTAGTGCTTCTTCACGTTGAAAGTGAAGCGAAACATACTCTTCCAACTTCGTGAAAACTTGGCCTATGATCTCTTTTTCATGATTTTCTTCAATGGCATTAGCGAGATCCGAAATGATTGCTAACAACCGCTTATGGTCATTATCAATTTCTTTCACTCCTACACTTAAACCCTGATTCCACTCGAAACCAGCCATATGGCACATCGCTCTATAAATAAGATAAGTCAGTCACAGCCCCAAGACATCCTCTGCCTTATCTATTTACCTTATTGCGCAAGCGCAGGCCGCTATATCAACAATGATAATATACACACACGAGAAAACTATTACGCCTTGGCATTAATACCAGCAGATAAATTGTGGTTTAAGTAAAAAATTCACCTGTGAATAAGCTTTAAACGCAACGTTTAAATGAAACTGTCAGATTGTGAGCAAATCCCCATACACTCTGTATTCATTGGCATGCAGCCATTCACTCTCAACCTATTAACGTACTTATCCACATAAAACTTGGATAAAACTAATGTAGATATATTCACAGATATAAAAAAACCGCCGATAAACGGCGGTTTTTAATTCCTAGAAAGGAACGTTGATATTATGCGTTTGCAGCTATGATATCGCGTAATACCATCGGCAAGATGCCTTTGTGGCGAATCTGATCCAGCTCAGAAGAAGTATCAACACGAGAGGTCAGCTCCAACTGCTGCGATGAACCGTCCGCGCGGTTTATAGTCAAGCCAACTGTACCGCGTGGTTCCAGAGTATCGATACCACTCAGGTCAAAGGTTTCTGTACCATCAAGATTTAGTGATGCACGTGTCACACCTTCTGGTAATTGCAGCGGTAATACACCCATCCCCACCAAATTGGATTTGTGAATACGCTCAAAGCTTTCAGCGATAATCGCTTTAACACCTAGCAGTGCGGGACCTTTTGCAGCCCAATCTCGTGATGAGCCTGTGCCATAAAGCTTGCCGCCAAATACAACTGTAGATGTACCTTCAGAACGGTAGCGCTCAGCCGCATCGTAGATAGACATCTGTGCTGGAGCGGCATTAGACGAGTAATAGTTCGTTACTGCGCCAGTCGTACCCGGTAGCAGCAAGTTTCTGGCTTTTACGTTGCCGAAAATACTACGCAACATGACATGGTGGTTACCACGGCGTGCGCCCAGTGATGTCATATCTTCGTCAGCGACGCCTTGTGAGCTTAAGTATTCACCTGGAGGTGAATCTGGACGAATTCGGCTTACTGGGGAAATATGATCGGTGGTTGTGTTGTCATCACACATCACCAACATGCGTGCACCAGCAATATTGTTTAACGCATCTTCAGGTGTTTCCAGTGAGAAACCATCGAAGAAAGAGATCTCTTGGATATACGTAGAGTCTGCAGCCCAGTCATACACAGGACCCGTTGGAGATTCGAGGTTCTGCCATGTAGCAGGGCCATCCAAAGAATTTTCGTAGGTTTCGCGGAACGCTTTCGGGTCCATGCATTCAAGCATGGTCTGGCTGATTTCAGCATTGCTCGGCCAGATATCCTTTAGGTAGACGTCGTTACCATTGGCATCCTGACTAATTGGCTGTGTCGTAACATCAATATTGACATTGCCAGCCATCGCCATAGCAACCACCAGCGGTGGAGACATCAGGAAGTTGGTATCAACATCTGGATGCACACGACCTTCAAAGTTACGGTTACCCGATAAAACAGACGCAGCGATGATATCGTGGTTCTGCAGCGCTTCTTCGATGCTTGGTGCTAGAGGGCCAGAGTTACCCACACAGGTAGTACAGCCGTAACCCGCAGTATTAAAGCCCAAAGCGTCCAAGTGCTGCTGTAGGCCAGCCTTGGTTAGGAAGTCGGTAGCAACCGGTGACCCTGGAGCCAAAGACGTTTTAACACCATCAGGTACTTTCATACCGAGTTCATTGGCTTTCTTAGCGAGCAGACCCGCTGCAATCAATAGACCTGGGTTAGAGGTGTTGGTACAGGCTGTAATCGCAGCAATCACAATATCACCGTCTTTTAACTCA
Source organism: Neptuniibacter sp. QD48_11 (assembly GCF_047778095.1). Taxonomy (GTDB): domain Bacteria; phylum Pseudomonadota; class Gammaproteobacteria; order Pseudomonadales; family Balneatricaceae; genus Neptuniibacter. The sequence goes on along the minus strand of NZ_CP180551.1, from coordinate 438,100 downwards.
CGTTCAGGCAATGGTGCGAAAATACCCGCTTCGTCTGCTTTCATCGGCGTCACTTTAACGACTTCAGGATTACGCCCCCCTTCAGCAGCTGCTTTTTGGAACACCTTACCAATCTCAGCTAACGGTAATCTATCTTGCGGTCGTTTCGGGCCCGCTACAGACGGCTCAACGGTAGACAGATCAAGTTTCAGAAGATCGGTATAACGCGGCAATGCCTGACCTGGTTTCCAAGCCATATTCTGAGCTGTGTAGTATGCAAGTGGCAGATCACCATCCCTGCCTGTTGCTCTCATATACTCAGCAGATACTTCATCAAACGGGAAGAAGCCCATGGTTGCGCCATATTCTGGTGACATGTTTGCAATGGTTGCACGATCCGGAAGAGAAAGGTTGGCACAACCTTCACCTACGTATTCAACAAACTTACCCACCACACCCGCAGGGTATTTACGCAGCATCTCGGTGATGGTTAGTACTAGATCGGTTGCAGTAACACCTTCACGTAGTGCGCCTGTTAACTCAACGCCGACTACTTCGGGTGCCAGCATCTGCATAGGTTGACCCAGCATAGAAGCACCGGCTTCAATACCACCAACACCCCAACCAACAATACCTAGCGCGTTCGCCATTGGCGTGTGACTATCCATACCAATCAGCGTATCTGGTGCCATCAATCCGTTAATGTCTAGGTACCCCTGAGCCAGATACTCTAGATTAACCTGATGAACAATGCCGGTTTGTGGTGGAATAATTCGGATCGTGTCGAATGCTTGCGCTCCCCATTTCAAGAAGGCATAACGCTCTTTGTTGCGCTCCGCTTCTAGTTCACCATTAATTCTTAGTGAAGCCGGGCTGCCCGTATTGTCCATTGTTACCGTATGATCGATAACAAGATCTGCTCGTACAAGAGGCTCAATGATTGCCGGATCTAAGCCCATACGCTGAACCGCTGAACGCATCGCAGCAAAATCAACAATCGCTGGCGTACCACTTAAATCGTGCATGATGACACGACCCGCGGTGAAAGGAATTTCGATCGGCTTTGTACCTTGGTGTTCTGTCCAACTTCCAAGCGCCTCAACCTGCTCAGCAGTTACGCCGTTTTGACCAACGTTTCGAGCAATACCTTCCAAGATAGGACGCAGAGAAAAAGGTAATGCATCAAGGTCGATACCAAACTGTTCTGCAGTATCTGGAAGACTATGGTAGCTGTGCTCTGTTCCTGAGAGTGTTCTAACAGAGCTAGATGGATCGAAATGGGTCGGGCTTGTCATTTTTTATACCTCACGCAGATAGGACACAGCTGAAGCCATAACCTGTATTTTTACGAGTTCTCGTTCACTGGAACTGCTCGATTTCCTTGTTGGTTATATTTTCAGGCGTCACACGAACCGCTATTGCAGAACATCCTAGATTTATCGGCCGTCGTACCGATATTTTCTGCAACACAAATTATTACTTCATCAAGATTGTCGACAATATTAGACAATAACCGACTCAAAGCAAGTAATACGGGCATAAAATAGCATAAATTACATACAATCTAAGACTATTTGCTAGTAAAAACGGTTTTTTTTTGAACAGAAGCGAAGAAATTTGAATCAAGCTCGCTGCATTTCAGATAGAGCTCGGAACTGGATTATGGGATCGATAAGAAAGCGATGTTTAAGCTATAGATAGAGGGTGCGCTAAGAAAGCTAGAGGCGTTTATCACTATCAGTAACCTCGATTTAGAAACTAGGATTTAGCTTGGAAAAACATCCATCCTTGGTTAATTGGGGTTCGACAGTGGGTAAAAGCTCCCCGAAGAAACATCTAATAATTAAGCTAGCTTCTGTTTAGCTAATTTAGATAATAAAGGCTGTCATCAAATGGCATTAATAGAAGGAGAGCAAATTAATTCCACTTACCTCTCCAATAGAAGACTGTACCAACGAAACCACGGACTGGCGGACTATGCGTCAGCAACGAGCACAGAAACAAAGGCTAATTAAGCAATCCCTTGAAAAATGATTATTATTTTCAATTAAGAAAACAATTAAAACCAATTTTAAATGATTACTATTTTCAATAAAGGCAAAAACTGCCATTTTTTATAATAAAAATAGATACCTACAACCAATGTATACCCTCTTTAAAAGCCTTGATTTAAGTACTATTTTTTAAATTTATAGCGACTATTAGCCTCATTTAAATAGTTTTGATTGAGCTGTTTGCCTGTTTTTTTTTATAATCTGCGCACAAATCATAACTAGATTTAAGTGAGACGTTGGACGCCATGAGCTACTATTCTGACTACCTAGAAGAAATTGAGGTTCGTAAAAAGGACCTGGGTCTAAACCCAAAACCAATCGATAGCGCTGAATTGCTATCTGAAATCATTGCCCAGATCAAAGACACTGGTAATGCAGAGCGCGAAGCTTCTCTAAACTTCTTCATCTATAACACGCTACCTGGTACAACTCCAGCGGCTGGCGTTAAAGCGGCTTTCCTAAAAGACATCGCTCTAGGTAAAGAAACTGTTGCTGAGATCTCTCCAGAGTTCGCTCTTGAGCAACTGTCTCACATGAAAGGTGGTCCTTCTGTTGAAGCACTACTAGACATCGCTCTATCTGACGACGCACAAGCTGCTGCAGCGGGCGAAGTTCTTAAGTCTCAAGTATTCCTATACGACGCTGATACAGCTCGTCTAGCGGACGCTTTCAAAGCGGGCAACGCAATCGCTAAAGATATCCTAGAAAGCTACTCTAAAGCAGAGTTCTTCACTAAGCTTGACGATATCCCTGAGAAAATCAAAGTTATCACTTACATTGCTGCTGAAGGCGATATCTCTACTGACCTTCTTTCTCCTGGCAACCAGTCTCACTCACGTGCAGACCGTGAGTTGCACGGTAAGTGCATGATCTCTCCAGAAGCTCAGCAAGAAATTAAGAAGATGGGTGAAGACAACCCAGACGCTAAAGTGATGCTGATCGCTGAGAAAGGTACCATGGGTGTAGGTTCTTCCCGTATGTCTGGTGTAAACAACGTTGCACTTTGGGCAGGTGAGCCAACTTCTCCATACATCCCGTTCGTAAACAACAAACCGGTTGTTGCGGGTACTAACGGTATCGCGCCTATCTTCCTAACTACGGTTGGTGTAACTGGCGGTATTGGTCTTGACCTTAAGAACTGGGTTAAGAAAACTGACGCAAACGGCGAAGTTGTTCGTGACGAAAACGGCGATCCAGTACTAGAAGAAGCATACTCTGTAGCTACTGGTACTGTTCTAACTATCGATACTAAAGCTAAGAAGCTGTACAACGGCGACGAAGAACTAGCTGATATCTCAGACGCGTTCACACCACAAAAAGTTGAGTTCATGAAAGCGGGTGGTTCTTACGCGGTAACATTCGGTAAGAAACTTCAAACGTTCGCTGCTGAAACTCTAGGCGTTGAAGCTCCAGCTGTTTACGCTCCATCTAAAGAGATCTCTCACGAAGGCCAAGGTCTAACTGCTGTTGAAAAAATCTTCAACCGCAATGCAGTAGGCGTGACTTCTAAGACTCCTCTACACACTGGTTCTGACGTTCGCGTTAAAGTGAACATCGTAGGCTCTCAGGACACTACTGGTCCTATGACTTGTCAGGAACTAGAAGCAATGGCTGCTTCTAAAATCTCACCAAGCGTTGATGGTGCATTCCAGTCTGGTTGTCACACAGCGTCTGTATGGGATAACAAAGCTAAGGCTAACACGCCTAAGCTAATGGCATTCATGAACGCATTCGGCGTAATCACTGCACGTGATCCGAAAGGTGTTTACCACTCAATGACTGACGTAATCCACAAAGTATTGAACGACATCACTGTTGATGACCGTGCAATCATCATTGGTGGTGACTCTCACACGCGTATGTCTAAGGGTGTAGCATTCGGTGCTGACTCCGGTACTGTTGCGATCGCATTGGCTACTGGTGAAGCAGCAATGCCAATTCCAGAGTCTGTCAAAGTAACCTTCAAAGGTGCTATGAAGCCTCACATGGACTTCCGTGACATCGTACACGCTACTCAAGCGCAGATGCTTAAGAAGTTCGCTGGCGAAAACGTTTTCCAAGGTCGCGTAATCGAAGTACAGATCGGTACTCTACTAGCTGACCAAGCGTTCACGTTCACTGACTGGACTGCAGAAATGAAAGCGAAAGCTTCTATCTGCATCTCTACTGACGAAACACTAATTCAGTCTCTAGAACTAGCTAAGTCTCGTATCCAGATCATGATCGATAAAGGTATGGAAAACGAAGCAGGCATGCTTCAAGGCCTTATCGCTCTAGCTGACAAGCGTATCGCTGAAGTTAAATCTGGCGAAGCTCCAGCGCTTGCTCCAGACGACAACGCTAAGTACTACGCTGAGCTAGTAGTTGACCTAGACGCAATCGATGAGCCAATGATTGCTGACCCAGACGTTAACAACGAAGACGTTTCTAAGCGTTACACTCACGATGTTATCCGTCCAACTTCTTACTACAATGGCCGTGAAGTTAACCTAGGCTTCGTTGGTTCTTGTATGGTTCACAAAGGCGACATGCAGATCATTGCTGCAATGCTACGCAACTTAGAGAAGAACGGTCCTATCACGTTCAACGCACCTCTAGTTGTTGCTCCGCCAACTTACAACATCGTTGACGAGCTAAAAGCTGAAGGCGATTGGGACATCCTAGCGAAATACGCTGGCTTCACTTTCGATGATGAGAATCCGAAAGAAGAAGCGCGTACTAAGTACGAGAACATTCTGTACCTAGAACGCCCAGGCTGTAACCTATGTATGGGTAACCAAGAGAAAGCTGAAGCAGGTGACACTGTACTAGCAACTTCTACTCGTCTATTCCAAGGCCGTGTTGTAGAAGACTCTGCTGAGAAGAAAGGTGAATCTCTACTAGGTTCTACTCCAATGGTTGTTCTTTCTACTATCTTGGGCCGTTTCCCAACATTGGAAGAGTACAAAGCAGCTGTTGAAGGTATCAACCTAACGTCTTTCGCTCCACCAAGCGAAGACCTAAGCGTTGCACCACAAGCTATCCCAGCTGCACGTATCTAATCACTAGATAACGTCAGCAATAAAAAGCCCCGATAATTCGGGGCTTTTTTGTTTATACCAAGAGCTAAAATAGCTACGTCATTTAGAACGGAATATCGTCGTCAAAGTCAGCTGGCTGAGGTGCCGGCGCTGCATTGGAGTTAAAGTACTCTTGCTCAGAAGCTTCTGGAGATGACGCTGACTGAATCTTCCAGCCAACAAGGTTGTTGTAATAACGCCCATTATACTCTCGACCACGAATATCAAAGCTCACTGTAACTTCCTGTCCGACCTGCAACGATTCAAGCAAACTAACCTTATCTTGCACAAACTCTAAGTTGATCTCTTGAGGGTATTTACCGTCATCAACTGTCACGACCATTTCACGTTTAGTGAAGCCACTATTGAACGTTTGCGGATCTTGGATCAGTTTAATTTTGCCAGTTAGCTCGTAACTCATGAATGCTTTCCAAAGGTATCTAAAATTTCAAAATTGAGTTCATTAAATCAAAAATAAAAAAAGAAGTCTTCGTTAGAGTTAAAAGTTGCACTAGCATTCACCTTATTAGCGAGGTCTTAATACAACCTACGGTCAAATTAAGCCACACTAACCCTAGAGTGGCTATGGACTAACTCCTAGCTTCTAGCAACTAGCTGCTTACGAACGTTTAGGCAACACCCAGTCAGGACGCGGAAAATGGCAGGTATATCCACCAGGATAGCGCTCAAGATAATCCTGATGCTCAGGCTCTGCCACCCAAAAATCGCTAGCAGCTTCGACTTCCGTCACCACCTTACCTGGCCACAAGCCGCTGGCTTCAACATCAGCGATTGTATCTAGCGCCGTTTGCTTTTGCTCGTCGTCTAAAAAATAGATCGCTGAGCGGTAAGAAGTACCGCGATCGTTACCCTGTCGATTAGGCGTGGTAGGATCATGAATCTGGAAGAAAAACTCTAATAAGGTTCGGTACGAAATCAGTTCTGAATTAAATAGGATCTCAATACCCTCAGCATGAGTACCATGATTCCGGTAAGTAGCATTAAGCACATCACCACCGGTGTAGCCCACACGAGTCGCTATAACGCCCGGTAATTTACGAATTAGATCCTGCATACCCCAGAAGCATCCACCAGCAAGTATTGCTCGTTGTTCACTCATTCAGGCATCCTCCAATTTAAAAGCTAGCAATAGACCAGTATATCTTTGTTATAACGCTTACCAGAAAGTTCCCACAGCTACTGCCTTTCGGTCAACAAAGAATCTTATCTTGTACGGCCATTAACCGATTAAGGTTTATGTCACACATAAAAAAACCGCCGATAAATCGGCGGTTTTTTTTCAGTCTTTAGCAACTAGTAGCGAAACACTTTCACCACTAACCGCTAAAAGAAACTTAGCTTACTGCATCATCAGCAAGTAGGTCTTTCATAGATAGTTTGATACGGCCACGCTGGTCTACGTCCAGTACTTTAACCTTAACCATCTGATCCATCTGGATGTAGTCAGTTACTTTCTCAACACGCTTGTTGTCGATCTGAGAAATGTGAACTAGACCATCTTTACCCGGCAGGATGTTAACGAATGCACCGAAGTCTTCGATACGTACAACCTTACCTTCGTAAACCTGACCAATCTCTGCTTCAGCAGTGATTTCGATGATCTTATCAGTAGCCGCTTTAGCTGCTGCTTTGTCTGCAGCGTATACGCGAACTGTGCCATCGTCTTCGATGTCGATAGATGCGCCAGTCTCTTCAGTAAGAGCACGGATAGTAGCACCACCTTTACCGATTACGTCACGGATCTTCTCTGGGTTGATCTTCAACTGAGTCAATGCTGGAGCGTTATCTGGAAGCTCTGGACGAGCGTAACCGATAACTTTAGCCATCTCTTTCAGGATGTGAACACGTGCTTCGTATGCTTGCTCAAGCGCAATGTCCATGATCTCTTCAGTGATACCAGTGATCTTGATATCCATCTGAAGTGCAGTGATACCTGTTTCAGTACCCGCTACTTTAAAGTCCATGTCACCTAGGTGATCTTCGTCACCCAAGATGTCAGTTAGGACAGCAAAGCCGTTCTCTTCTTTAACAAGACCCATTGCGATACCCGCAACTGGTGCTTTAAGTGGTACACCTGCATCCATCATAGATAGAGACGCACCACATACAGAAGCCATGGAGCTAGAACCGTTAGATTCAGTGATCTCAGATACAATACGGATTGTGTATGGGAACTCTTCTTGAGTTGGAAGAACTGCAGCAACACCACGACGCGCTAGACGACCGTGACCAATTTCACGACGACCAGCCCCCATCATACGACCACATTCACCTACAGAGTATGGAGGGAAGTTGTAGTGCAACATGAATGGATCTTTACGCTCACCTTCGATCGCATCGATGATCTGCTGATCACGTGCAGTACCTAGTGTACAAGTCGCGATAGACTGAGTTTCACCACGAGTGAATAGCGCAGAACCGTGAGTACCTTGTAGTACGTCGATTTGAACATCGATACCACGAACAGTCTTGTTATCACGGCCATCGATACGAGGCTCACCTGCAACGATACGGCCACGAACGATCTCTTTCTCTAGGGAGCTAACGATGCCAGATACATCACCAGCAGAAGGCTGACCTTCTTCATCACCTGCAAGGTTTTCAACCGCTTGAGCGCGAAGCTCAGCCAGTGCGTTTTGACGCTGCATTTTATCAGCAACTTGGTAAGCAGCTGTGATGCCTTCGCCTACTTCAGCGCGTACTTTAGCGATTAGATCTTGATCTTTTTCAGGTGCAGTCCAAACCCAAGCTTCTTTACCCGCTTCAGCTTTAAGTTCGTTAACAGCGTTAACAACTGCTTGCATCTCTTGGTGAGCGAATAGAACCGCACCAAGCATTTCGTCTTCTGAAAGCTCTTGCGCTTCAGATTCAACCATTAGCACAGCGTCAGACGTACCAGCAACAACCATGTCCAGCTCAGATGTTTCAAGCTGCTCATAAGATGGGTTTAAGATGTAACCATCTTCTTCAGTGAAGCCAACACGTGCTGCACCGATTGGGCCTTGGAATGGGATACCAGAGATTGCTAGTGCAGCAGACGTACCGATCATCGCTGCGATATCTGGATCATTTACTTTGTCAGCAGACATTACTGTACAAACAACCTGAACTTCGTTCATGTAACCCTTAGGGAACAGTGGACGAATTGGACGGTCGATTAGACGAGAAGTAAGCGTCTCTTTCTCAGATGGACGTGCTTCACGCTTGAAGAAACCACCAGGGATACGGCCTACAGCGTAGTATTTCTCTTGGTAGTGAACAGAAAGAGGGAAGAAACCCTGACCTTCTTTTGCTTCTTTAGCGCCAACAACTGTACAAAGTACTTCGTTACCACCCATTTTAACCAGGACAGAACCTGTCGCCTGACGCGCAACGCGGCCAGTTTCGATAGTTACTTCCTGACCACCAAACTGGAATGTTTTAGTAGCTACTTGGAACACAATAATTTTCCTTTAAATAATTTGGCGGGGCAGTTTTCAGATAACTTTCATGCCTTCTGTCTTGCCAGTACTCAAATAAGCTCTCGATAGTTCTGAAAGCGCATTTGAGTACGGGCGGGATGAAATAGTTACCTTTTCTTACCCCAGATAAAACCGGGGCCATACATTGTATGGCCCCAGAGAATTCACACTAACTTAGCGACGCAGACCTAGACGCTTGATCAGCTCAAGGTAACGATCAGCATCTTTACCTTTTAGGTAGTCCAGCAGCTTACGACGCTGGTTAACCATGCGGATCAGACCACGGCGAGAGTGGTGGTCGTGTTTGTTCGCTTTGAAGTGACCTTGTAGACCTTCGATGTTAGCAGATAGTAGAGCTACCTGAACTTCTGGGGAACCAGTGTCGCCTTCAGCGCGAGCGAAATCTGCAACGATTGCCGCTTTTTTCTCAGCAGTTAATGCCATTTTCATACTCCTAAAAAATATGCACACGATCTTAAGATCGCCGGATTAAAAAGAAACGATGCACCGAGCATATTTTCAGTACAACGCCACATCGGCCCTCTTACGAGAACCAAATAAAATCTTTATTGATCAGCTTCAGTGCAGATAAGACGCTTAGGTTTTAGCTGTTGCTCGACTACTTCGGCAACGCCCAAGAAACGCTCTACATCGCTATCAAGTGATGTACCAAACAAACGAACCAAGCTACCTTCTGCATAATCAGCATTAGGGACTGATTGGCCATGCATAATCAAACTGGTTTGCTGATCATCTAATCGAACTGCCGGTAGATCATCTACAGCAGCCCAGGCTGGCAATAATAGCTTATCCAGCTCGATTTGTATGCCTTTTTGCTCTTCTTCAGCACTGTTTTCGGGCACTAAATCGCGCAGCTCATCCAAACTCATCATTCGGTCAGCCGTGAATGCACCCACATCCAGTCTATGGAGCATTTTGACATGCGCACCACAACCCAGGATATGGCCGAGATCTTCGACAATTGAACGGATATAAGTCCCTTTCGAACAAAAGACTTCAAGATCAATTTCATCATCTCGCAAAGCCGTTAATTTGATCTCATGGATCGTTACTTTACGCGGCTTTACTTCGACCTGAATACCCTTTCGAGCCAACTTATAAAGCGGCTGCCCTTGGTGTTTCAACGCTGAAAACATCGAAGGAACTTGTTCTATTTCACCGCTAAACTCTGACTGCAAAATAGTATCTATATTGTCTTCAGTCAGATCTGTTGGAACAGGTTTTTCTTCGACGACAGCGCCATCAGCATCACTAGAATCTGTACGAATACCAAGCTTAGCTGTTGTGATATAGCGTTTATCAGAATCGAGCAGGTGCTGAGAGAACTTAGTCGCTTCACCTAAACAAATCGGTAGCATACCAGTGGCAAGTGGATCCAAGGCACCTGTATGACCGGCTTTGGCCGCATCATAAATGCGTCGAACTTGCTGTAGAGCGGAATTAGAAGAGATACCGGACGGTTTATTCAACAAGAATACACCGTCGACCGCCCGGCCTCGGGATTTTCTACGACGGCCCACGATTATTCCTCGTCAGCGTCTTTAGAAGCGCTCTGATTTTCCTGACGGATAGCCGCCTCAATCAGATGATGTAGATGTCTACCACGCTCGATCGTTTCATCGAAATGGAAACGCAGTTGCGGCATAACACGTAGCTGAACGTTACGACACAGTTCTCCACGAAGGAAACCTGCAGCATTGTTCAGTACTTTTAGTGAATCAATAATTGCTTCTGCTTCATCTTTACCATTAAGTGGTAAAACAGTGATGTAGACATCAGCAAAACCTAGATCCTTACTGACTTTGACATGGCTAACTGTAACCATACCTAAGCGTGGATCTTTTATTTCAAACTGGATCAGCTGAGCCAGCTCACGTTGGAGCTGGTCAGCAATCCTAGATGTACGACTATAATCGCGTGCCATAAAGGTTATTTATTACCTTGTATTTGCAACGTTAAAGTGTGCGCTGAATTTCAACTGTGTCGTAAACCTCAATTTGGTCTCCGACTTTAACGTCGTTGTAGTTCTTAACGCCGATACCACACTCCATACCCTGACGTACTTCGTTAACGTTATCTTTGAAGCGACGTAGAGATTCTAGTTCACCTTCATATATTACAACGTTTTCACGTAGGACACGGATACGTTTGTTACGGAAGACAGTACCTTCTGTAACCATACAGCCGGCAACCGCACCGATCTTAGGCGCTTTAAATACATCACGTACTTCAGCAATGCCCACGATCTCTTCACGGTATTCAGGAGATAGCAGACCGCCCATCGCCTGTTTAACGTCATCAATGATGTCGTAGATTACGCTGTAGTAGCGTAGTTCAATACCTTCACGCTCTAGCACCTGACGCGCCTGAGCGTCAGCACGAACGTTAAAGCCAACCATCAATGCATCTGCTGTTACCGCAAGGTTAGCATCAGTTTCTGCGATACCACCTACACCACCAGATACGATGTTCACTTTAACTTCATCAGTAGATAGATCTTCTAGAGCATGCGTTAGCGCTTCCAAAGAACCACGTACGTCTGTCTTCAGTACGATGTTGAAAGTCTTAACATCACCCGCTTGCATGTTTGCAAACAAGTTCTCAAGTTTAGATTTCTGCTGACGAGCCAACTTAACATCACGGTATTTACCCTGACGGAATAGAGCAACTTCACGTGCTTTCTTCTCGTTAGATACCATAGTGAATTCGTCACCTGCGTTTGGTGTACCATCCAGACCTTGGATTTCTACAGGGATCGCAGGACCAGCGGAATCGATAGGCTTACCGTTCTCATCCAGCATTGCACGTACACGGCCGTAGTGAAGGCCTGCAAGTACGATATCACCTTTACGTAGCGTACCGTTCTGTACAAGTACAGTAGCAACTGGACCACGACCTTTATCTAAGCGTGATTCAACTACTACACCCTGAGCAGGAGCATTAGGTACAGCTTCAAGTTCTAAGATTTCAGACTGCAGTAGTACTGCATCCAGAAGCTCTTCAATACCTTGACCTGATTTAGCAGATACGTTTACGAACTGGTTCTCACCACCCCATTCTTCTGGGATAACGTCCAGTGCTGCCAATTCGTTTTTAACACGATCTGGATCAGCTTGTTCTTTATCGATCTTGTTAACAGCAACAACTAGAGGTACGCCAGCCGCTTTCGCGTGCTGAACCGCTTCTTCAGTCTGTGGCATTACGCCATCGTCTGCTGCAACTACTAGGATTACGATATCGGTTACAGAGGCACCACGTGCACGCATTGCGGTAAACGCAGCGTGGCCCGGAGTATCAAGGAATGTAACCATGCCGTTATCAGTATCTACGTGGTAGGCACCGATATGCTGGGTAATACCACCAGACTCACCAGACGCTACTCGTGAAGAACGAATGTAATCTAATAGAGACGTTTTACCGTGGTCTACGTGACCCATTACAGTCACAACCGGTGCGCGACCTTCAGCATCACCCTGCTGCGCCTGAATGCTTTCCATCAACGCTTCTTCTACCGCGTTTTCTTGCATTGGCTTAGGAGTGTGGCCCATCTCTTCTACAACAAGTGTTGCTGTATCCTGATCGATAACTTGGTTGATAGTCGCCATAGCGCCCATACCAAACATTACCTTGATCACTTCAGCAGCCTTAACGTTCATCTTCTTCGCAAGATCTGCAACTGTGATGCTCTCAGGAATAGAGACTTCGATAACCTGCTGAGTAGTTGGCTCTTTAAAGCCGTGCTCATTTGGCTTGTTCGAAAGCGGCTTGCCGTTCTTACCACGATTACGGCTGATCTTGCCGCCACGACGATCCTGCTGACCACGCGTGTCATTGCCTTTTTTCTTGCCTTTGCCACGACGATCGTTGCCAGAATCGTTTTTCTTAGCCTGTTCTTGAGCCTTGAAGCGCTGTTCTGTTTCAGCTTTACGGCGCTTAGCCTCTTCTTCTTTCTTCTGCTTAGCTTTTTCTGCAGCTTCAGCTTCTTGTTTCTTCTGCTCTGCAGCTTTAGCTTCTTGCTCGCGCTTCTGCTGTTCTTCAGCTTCACGCTCTTTAGCTGCTTTTTCTTCAGCTTCGCGTGCTGCTTGAGCTTCTGCTTCCTGCTGTTTACGCTCTTCTTCTAAGCGTAACTCTTCAGCATTCTGTGCTTCCGCTTGCTGATCAGCTTCGCCTTCAGCACCTTCCACTTCTGAACGTTTCACATAAGTACGTTTCTTGCGTACTTCAACGTTTACAGTCTTCTTCTTACCTGAAGCACCGGATACTTTTAGAGTCGATGTAGTTTTACGCTTAAGTGTAATTTTCTTAGGCTCAGCATCATCTGCATCTTCACCATGACTACGCTTAAGGTGATTTAGCAATGATTGACGCTCAGTTTCAGAAACTTCCGCGGTTTCGTTTTTACCTGAAATGCCAGCTTCCTGCATTTGTTCTAACAAACGCTCAACGGAAACACCAACCATTTCGGCAAGCTGCTTAACTGTTACTTCTGCCATGTTAGGAGGCTCCTATTCCGTTAATCTTTACTCTTCAGCAAACCATGGTGCACGAGCAGTCATGATTAACGCTGCAGCTCGCTCTTCATCTAGGCCTTCAATATCTAGTAGGTCATCAATAGACTGTTCCGCTAGATCTTCCATAGTAATTACACCTTGCGCGGCCAGTAGGTAAGCTAAGTGCTTGTCCATACCGTCCATCTCCAACAGGTCTGCTGCTGGTTCTGCACTATCTAATTTTTCCTCACTTGCAATAGCAAGATTTAGAAGTGCATCTTTCGCACGCTTACGTAGCTCCTCTACGATAGCTTCATCGAAACCATCGATCTCTAACATTTCATCAACAGGAACGTAAGCAACTTCTTCTAGTGTGGTGAAACCTTCTTCTACCAACACTTCAGCAACATCTTCATCAACATCTAGGTGGTTGATGAATGTATCGATCACAGAACCAACTTCAGATTGATGCTTCTCTTGTGCATCTTCTTCAGTCATTACGTTTAGTTCCCAGCCAGTAAGCTCGGAAGCCAGACGTACGTTCTGGCCACTACGGCCAATCGCCATCGCTAAGTTTTCTTCAGCAACTGCCACATCCATCGAATGTGTTTCTTCGTCCATTACGATAGATGCGACATCTGCAGGCGCCATTGCGTTGATAACCAACTGTGCCGGGTTGTCGTCCCAAAGCACGATATCAACGCGCTCACCGCCCAATTCGTTAGATACCGCCTGCACACGTGAACCACGCATACCAACACATGCACCTACAGGGTCGATACGACCATCATTAGTTTTAACAGCAATCTTCGCACGCGAACCTGGATCACGAGACGCCGCACGAATTTCAATCACTTCTTCAGAGATCTCTGGCACTTCGATACGGAACAGCTCAATCAACATTTCGTTGCAAGAACGGCTCAAGATCAACTGAGGACCACGGCCTTCAGAGCGAACTTCAAGAAGAACCGCACGTACACGATCGCCCATGCGGAATGCTTCACGCTGGATTAGCTGATCGCGAGGCAGCAATGCTTCAGCATTGTTACCTAGATCTACAATAATGTTATCGCGCGTTACTTTTTTAACACTGCCCGAGATCAATTCACCTTGACGATCACGGTACAATTCAACAACTTTCGCACGCTCTGCTTCGCGAACTTTCTGAACGATAACCTGTTTAGCTGTTTGTGCCGCAATACGACCAAACTTAACAGATTCAACCTGTTCTTCATGTACGCTACCTGGCTCTAGAGAAGCATCAATCTCTTCAGCTTCTTCCATCGTCAGTTCAGTACCTAGTGCAGGTACTTCTTCGTTGCTCACAACCAACCAGCGGCGGAAAGTTTCGTAATCGCCTGTAGCTCGATCAATAACTACGCGAATATCCGCTTCTTCGTCGTAACGCTTCTTAGTTGCCGTTGCTAGTGCAACTTCAATCGCTTCGAAAATTACTTCTTTCGGAACATCTTTCTCGTTAGAAACTGCTTCCGCAACCAACAGAATCTCTTTATTCATGCTTCTGCCTCGCCTAAGACCTCTAATCCACGTTTAGAACTGAGGGATAATGTTTGCACGATCGATGTACTCAATCGGCAGCATATATTCTTCATTGTCGACCACTACCAGAATGTCGTCGCCTTCAACACCATTCAGCACACCCTTAAATTTACGGCGGCCTTCAAACGCAATTCGTAAGCGAACCTGAATAACAGATCCTGCATAGGCTTCAAACTGCTCAAGTGTAAATAGAGGACGATCCATACCAGGAGAGGACACCTCAAGGGTGTAGTTACCTGCAATCGGATCTTCTACATCCATAATTCCGCTGACCTGATGGCTGACTTTAGCGCAATCATCTACGTTAATGCCGTTATCAGAATCGATATACACCCGTAGGGTGCTGTGTTTTCCCTGTGAGAGAAACTCAATACCCCAGAGCTCAAACCCCAGCGCTGTAACTGAAGGCTCAATCAACTCTTGTAATAGTTTCATTTTCGCTGACACGAATAACCCACCTGTTCTAACACTAAGATATCAAACACTTATAAAACAATAAGTTAGATTTAATATCGTAAATTTCAAAAACAAAAAATGGGTCTAATGACCCATTCCCGATATGCAACCCCTTAGATTAAAGGCTCTGCATTTTGCCTACGAAAAAGCCCCTTAAAAGGGGCCTTACGTAAAATAAGGTTGGTAGCGGGGGCTGGATTTGAACCAACGACCTTCGGGTTATGAGCCCGACGAGCTACCAAGCTGCTCCACCCCGCATCAAAAACCTAAACGATCCAACATTTCTGAGGATCTGAAGTCTGGATAGCTAACAAAATTTAGCTTTTTGACTTCAAAGAATAAGAGACTTACTGAATAAACAATTCACTTATCCAAAAACTGGTGCAAATTGTATATGTACTGAGGCTCTTAATCAAGAAATATGGTGCCCAAGGCCGGACTTGAACCGGCACGGCCTGACGGCCACTACCCCCTCAAGATAGCGTGTCTACCAATTCCACCACTTGGGCAACAAACTTTTAGAAACTATTAGTTATTTTGAGGAATGTCAGAATCTACAGGCGCTTTTGGCTTAGATTCATCAAAAACAGGTAGCGCTGGCTCTTCAGCAACAGCAGACTCTGCTGCTTTGCTTTCGATAAGCTCAGCAGAAGGAATACCTGCATCACCAACAGAATCAGCTTTCTCTTTAGCGTATACAGCTAAAACAAAGCTTGTAACAAAAATGCCCGCAGCAACAATGCCTGTTACGCGAGAAAGGAAGTTACCGCTACCGGTACTACCAAAAACAGTCTGCGAAGCACCTGCACCAAAAGAAGCGCCAGCTTCAGCACCCTTGCCTTGCTGCAGCAAAATTAAGCCAATTACAGCGGCTGCCAACAATACATGAATAATTAAAACTACTGTTTCCATCTCAGAACCGTTAGTTATGCACCTGCCGCTTGGCAGATGGCAATAAAGTCGTTTGCTTTAAGGGATGCTCCACCAACAAGCCCCCCATCAACATCTTCATTCGCGAACAATTCAGCTGCATTGGCAGCATTAACACTGCCACCATACAAGATACGCATTTTGCTAGCTAGCTCAGCATCACATTCAGCAATCATATTACGAATTGCCGCATGCACTTCTTGCGCCTGTTCTGGCGTTGCAGTTTTACCTGTGCCTATAGCCCATACAGGCTCATAAGCGATTACAGCATCTACAAATTGTTCGATCCCTGCAGCATCTACAACAGCTTTTATCTGTCGCTCAACAACCGCAAGTGTATTACCTTCTTCACGCTCTTCAAGCGTTTCACCAACACATAGGATTGGTTTCAAGCCAGCTGCAACTGTTGCTTTAAATTTATCAGCAACCAGCTCGTCTGACTCAGCATACAAACTACGACGCTCGGAATGACCAAGAATAACGTATTCGCAGCTTAAATCTTGCAACATCTCTAAAGAGATCTCACCCGTAAAAGCACCGTTATTTTGCTCGCTTACATTCTGTGCACCCAGTGCAATAACAGAATCAGCAGTCAATGCTTGAACTTGAGATAGGTATATAGACGGCGGACAAACCAGCACATCAACAGCATTGGATTTAAGCTCAGCATTCAGACCTTCCATCAACGCATTGATAGATGCTGAATTACCATTCATTTTCCAGTTACCGGCTACTAAGGCTGTACGCATTTATACCCCCATTTAAAGAGGCGCAAATATTAACTGGCTTACTCTGAACTTTCAAGCGCAAGCAGTGCTTTTTCAACCTCATCCGCCAACTGCTGACACAAGCTGTTAACTTCTTCTTCGTTTTCACCTTCGATCATAACGCGAACCACTGGTTCAGTGCCTGATGGACGAAGTAAAACACGGCCTCGATCACCTAATTGTGCTTCTGTTTTAGCAACGGCAACACTAATCTCTTCAACCTCTGCAATATTGTGCTTTTGCGCCATACGTACATTGATCATTTTCTGCGGTAATTTTGTCATACCGTGACGCAGAGTATTCAATGTCTCGCCGGTTTCAACGATTGCCTTAAGTACTTGCAATGCTGCAACCGTACCATCTCCTGTAGTGGTTAAATGGCGACACACGATATGGCCTGAGCTTTCACCACCAAGCAACCAATCATGCTTGTACAACTGTTCCATTACATAACGATCACCAACATTGGCACGAACAAATGGAATACCTTCACGCGCATAAGCTTGCTCTAGGCCAAAGTTAGTCATTAACGTCCCAACAACCCCACCATGGAACGATTCTTCACGGCGCATTTGCGCAGCAATCATGTATAGAAGCTCGTCGCCATCAACTTCCTCACCCAGGTGATCAACCATAATCACGCGATCACCGTCACCATCTAGAGCGATACCTAAATCTGCTTTTTCTGCCGTGACGACCGTTTGCAAACGCTGCGTAGCGGTAGCACCGCATTTTTCATTAATATTTAGACCATCTGGCGCTGATGCTATCTCAACAACCTCTGCACCCAATTCGGAAAATACAGCAGGCGCAACGTGGTAGGTTGCACCATTAGCACAGTCTAAAATTATCTTTAAGCCTTTCAGGCTGATACCACCAGCAGTAGCCTTACAAAACTCAATGTAACGACCTGCAGCATCATCGATACGACGCGCTTTACCTAGCTCTGCAGAATCTACCGTAGTCATTGCGATATCCATCTGCGCTTCAATCGCCTGCTCAATTTCGTCAGGCAGCTTAGTACCTTCTGAAGAGAAGAATTTAATGCCGTTATCGTAGTAAGCATTGTGAGATGCACTAATGACGATACCTGCATCAGCACGGAAAGTGCGTGCCAAATAAGCAACAGCTGGGGTTGGCATCGGACCGGTGAGTAAGACATCCACACCAGCAGCAGACAAGCCCGCTTCTAAGGCAGATTCAAACATGTAACCTGAGATGCGCGTGTCCTTGCCAATCAGTATTTTACTGTGACCTTCTCTTGAGAATACCTTACCTGCAGCCCAACCCAGCTTAAGAACAAAATCAGGGGTTACTGGAAATTGGCCAACCTTGCCACGAATACCATCAGTACCAAAATAACGCTTACTCATTTACTTATATTCCTTTTCATACCATCTCAGCCATAACCGCACGAGTCATCTTCACTACATCGACCGTTTCCGCAACGTCATGTACACGAATTATTTCTGCACCTTGCATAACAGCAAGCGCCACAGTGGCTAAGCTACCCGGTAGTCTTTGCTCAACTTCTCTATTGAGAACAGCCCCTATCATCGATTTTCTTGACGTCCCTATTAATAAAGGCAGGTCATGTTGCTTCAATCTATCTAAATTATTCATTAGACGTAGATTATGCTCTACGCTCTTACCAAACCCGAACCCTGGATCTAGTAGTAATCTATCTTTTGTAATCCCCGCCGCTTCGCACGCTTTCACTCGCTGCAGTAAGAAGTACTCAACATCATCTAGAACATCATCATACGAGGGAGCATTCTGCATTGTCGCCGGACTCCCCTGCATATGCATCAAACAAATAGGCAGATCTGTGTTAGCTGCAGCTTCTAAGGCACCTTCACGGCCTAAAGCCCTTACATCATTAATCAAACCCGCACCTAGTTTAACTGACTCAGTTATAACTTCAGGAGTACTGGTATCAACGGAGATAACTACATCTAGTTCTGATGCAATTTTCTCTACGACTGGAAGCACTCGACCTAGCTCTTCGTCTAGAGTCACTGCAGCAGCGCCTGGTCGGGTGGATTCGCCACCCACATCCAAGATAGTCGCACCGTCGGCCACCATCCCTTCAGCTTGTCGAATAACACTATCCAATCTTACTTGCTGATTGGAATACAACGTTCCGCCATCTGAGAACGAGTCGGGCGTAACATTCAAAATCCCCATAACATGGGTATCAGCTAAGTTTAGAGTTCGATTACCACAGACTAACTGGCGCATAGATCCTGTTCTTCATTACGTTATACAATGAAAAAAGGCTGACTTTCTACAAAGCCAGCCTTTTCATATTCACCTTGTATTTAGTGAATATTATTATCCGGTGAGCGCGGAATGTCCTGATCTGAATCATCATCTGATCGATCATCAGCCTTCGATTCAGCATCAGTATCAGCATTTACGTTTTCTCTGGCACCATGATCTGAACCGCTTTTGTCTTCTTCCACCCAACCTTCTGGAGCAGATACTTCTTCACGATTCATTAGCTGATCGATCTGCTTACTATCAATCGTTTCATACTTCATCAGAGCCTGACACATAGTCTCTAGAATATCGCGATTATCTTCCAGAATTTGCTCTGCCTTCTGGTAACACTCATCGATAATCTTGCGCGTTTCAGTGTCAATACGACGCTGCGTCTCTTCTGCTAGCGGTTTAGCACCTTGACCATAGCCACGGTTAAATGGATCTGACTCTTCCTCGTCGTATAGTAATGGCCCAAGCTCTTCACTCAAACCCCATTTCGCTACCATGCTACGAGCAAATGAAGTCGCACGCTGAATATCGTTAGATGCACCTGTGGTTACACCTTCTTTACCCAGTGTCATCTCTTCCGCAATTCGGCCACCGTAAAGTGAACAAATGTTAGACAAGATAGATTGACGGCTATGGCTATAACGATCTTCTTCAGGCAAGAACATAGTCACACCTAAGGCACGACCGCGCGGAATAATAGAAACTTTATACACAGGATCATGCTCTGGCATTAAACGACCAACAATCGCGTGACCAGCTTCATGGTATGCTGTATTCAAGCGCTCTTTTTCAGACATCACCATAGATTTACGCTCAGCGCCCATCATAATTTTGTCTTTCGCTTGCTCAAACTGAATCATACTCACGGTGCGTTTGTTAGCACGTGCCGCAAAGAGTGCTGCTTCGTTTACAAGGTTCGCTAGATCTGCACCAGAGAAACCCGGCGTACCACGTGCGATTAGATCAGGCTTAACATCTTCACCCAATGGCACTTTACGCATGTGAACCTTAAGAATCTTCTCACGACCAAGAATATCTGGCAGACCTACATGTACCTGACGGTCAAAACGACCTGGACGCAGAAGCGCAGGATCAAGTACGTCTGGACGGTTAGTCGCAGCAATTACGATAATGCCTTCACTACCTTCAAAGCCATCCATCTCTACCAACAGTTGGTTCAATGTCTGTTCACGCTCATCATTACCACCACCCATACCAACACCACGGTGACGGCCTACAGCATCGATCTCATCGATAAAGATGATACATGGCGCATTTTTCTTCGCTTGATCGAACATATCACGAACACGGGACGCACCCACACCCACGAACATTTCTACGAAGTCAGAACCAGAAATACTAAAGAAAGGTACTTTTGCTTCACCAGCAATCGCTTTCGCCAGCAATGTTTTACCGGTACCCGGATTACCCGCCATCAGAACGCCTCGCGGGATGTGACCGCCTAGGCGCTGGAATTTGCCCGGGTCACGAAGAAAATCTACAAGTTCACGAACATCTTCCTTCGCCTCTTCAACGCCAGCAACATCATCGAAAGTCGTTTTAATCTGATCTTCGCTCATCATGCGCGCTTTAGACTTACCGAAAGACATTGGACCGCCTTTCCCACCGCCACCTTGCATTTGACGCATAAAGAACATGAACACAGCGATAATTACAAGGATAGGGAAAGAAGCGACTAGCAATTGAGTCCAAATGCTCTGCTGTTCTGGCTGCTTACCTTCAATCACAACATTGTGATTGATTAGATCATCAACCAGCTTAGGATCTTGAAGTGCTGGGCGTACGGTTTCAAACATATCACCGTTAGAACGTTGGCCCTGAATAATATAGCCATCAATAATGACTTTAGTTACACGATCATCCTGAACTTCTTTGACGAAATCGGAGTAACTTAGTCGATTAGACTCAGCCTTCTCATTAAAATTATTAAAAACAGTCAGCAATACCGCTGCGATCACCAGCCATAGAACTAGATTTTTCGCCATATCATTCAATGGAATACCCTCAATTTGCTGATTTTGTTTGCGTTATTAGAAAACGCTAAACACTATACTATGCGGCCACAATTGACCACTAAAACACTAATTAACCTTTAAAACCTTTACCTAAAAGGTAGACTTCACGAGAACGAGCTCGAGAAGAATCAGGCTTACGCGTAACCACTTTGTTAAAACTTGTACGCATATCTTTTAAATATTGATCAAATCCTTCACCTTGGAATACTTTAGCGACAAACGTACCACCAGGTTTTAAAACCTCGCGCGCCATATCCAAAGCAAGTTCAACCAAATACATCGCTGCCGGTTGATCAACAGCAGACATACCACTCATATTGGGGGCCATATCTGAAATTACAAGGTCTGCTGGCTCATCTCCTAAAGCATTTAGGATCTTATGCAGTACTTCCTCTTCAGTGAAGTCGCCTTGAACGAACTCTACACCAGCCATACTATCCATTGGCAAAATATCCGATGCGACCACTCGACCGTGATCACCTACACGCTCAGCAGCCACTTGAGACCAACCGCCAGGCGCTGCACCGAGATCTACAACAGTCATCCCCTGCTTAAGCAGCTTATCTTTTTCATCTAATTCAATCAGCTTAAAACTAGCACGCGATCTATAACCGAGCTCTTTGGATTTCTTCACCCAATGATCATCAAAGTGTTCTTTTAACCAACGTTCACTACTTGATGCTTTCGCCACTTCGTTTCACTCTCTGGATTGAATGAGCCATGTGCTACTCAGAACCGCATAACTCAGGTAAAATATAATTAATTAAATATGCTGGACTAGGTTATTAAATAATATCCGCATTAAACGCCCAGCTAAACTTTGAGGCAACGTATTTTAATATGAGCTTGAGCACTGAGCAAAAGAAGCATTACCGCACTATAGGCCACAAACTTAATCCTCTAGTAACTGTAGCAGGAAAAGGCCTAACTGAAGCTATTCAACTTGAAGTCGATCGCGCTTTAGAAGATCACGAGTTGATCAAGGTAAAGTTTGCTGTTGGTGATCGCGACGTTAAAAAACAACTGATTCGCGAACTATGCGAAATCGTTGAAGCTGAGATTGTGCAAGAGATTGGTCACATTGCGCTAATTTATCGTAGAGCGCTTGAGCCAAACCCAAAACTATCTAACTTGTTACGTTAATATCTACTTAGCAAGCTATTCAAACAGCATAAATACTAAAAAGGGTGCCTAGGCACCCTTTTTAGTCCGCTCAGATATGAGCAACCTCATCAATCTCATATTCAGTAGCGCCACCCGGCGTCTGAATATTTACGATATCACCTTCCTCTTTGCCGACTAGGCCACGAGCGATCGGTGAATTAACTGAGATCTTGTTCGCTTTAATATCAGCTTCATCATCACCTACGATCTGATAAGTCTTAGACTCATCTGTATCTAAGTTAATGATAGTTACTGTAGTACCGAAGATAACTTTACCAGAGCGCGGAATAGCTGTTACATCAATAACTTGACAGTTAGACAGCTTAGCTTCCAGCTCCTGAATACGACCTTCGATGAAACCCTGCTGCTCGCGAGCAGCATGGTATTCAGCGTTTTCCTTCAGGTCACCGTGTTCACGCGCTTCTGCAATATCAGCAATTACGCGTGGACGATCTACAGTTTTCAGTTGATCAAGCTCTTCACGAAGCGCTTTCTCACCTGCTGCAGTCATAGGTACACGATTCACAATTATGCTCCTATATCCTGAACGCGACGAACTTCTTTCTCTTCACCGTACTGCAGTGCCATAGTAATCGCTTCAGCACCTGCCAATGTAGTGGTATATGGCACTTTATGCTGAAGAGCGCTACGACGAATATCAGCAGAATCTTCGATCGCTTTACGGCCTTCTGTTGTATTCACAATGTAAGCGATCTCATCATTCTTGATCATATCAACAATGTTTGGACGACCTTCCATCACTTTGTTTACAACTTCAACCTCAAGACCCTGTTCAGCCATAAGCTTAGCAGTACCGCGAGTAGCCACTAGAGAGAAGCCTAGTTCAGCTAGATCTTTAGCAATCTGCATGGAAGCATCTTTATCAACTTCACGTACAGAGATGAACGCTTTACCCGCTTGCGGCATAGTTTCACCCGCACCGATCTGCGCCTTCATGAACGCTTCACCGAAGGTAGCGCCAACACCCATTACTTCACCAGTAGATTTCATCTCAGGGGATAGAATTGGGTCAACACCTTGGAACTTGTTGAACGGGAATACAGCTTCTTTCACGTTGAACAATGTTGGTACGATCTCTTTAGTGAAACCAAGTTCAGCTAGAGTCTTACCAGTCATTACCTGCGCACCGATTTTCGCTAGAGAAACACCGATACACTTAGAAACAAACGGTACAGTACGGGATGCACGAGGGTTAACCTCGATCACGTAAATTTCACCATCCTGATATGCAAGCTGGGTATTCATTAGGCCAACCACACCTAGCTCCAACGCCATCTTACGTACCATCTCACGCATTTCATCTTGAACATCATCAGCAAGACTATACGGAGGGAATGAACATGCAGAGTCACCAGAGTGAACACCCGCTTGCTCGATATGCTGCATGATTGCACCGATAACTACATCTTTACCGTCACAAACGGCATCAATATCAACTTCAACCGCTGCATTTAGGAAGTGATCCAACAATACTGGCGCGTCGTTAGATACCTGTACCGCAGTATTCATGTAGCGGCGTAGCTCTTCCTCTTTGTACACGATCTCCATTGCACGACCACCTAGCACATAAGATGGACGAACAACTAGTGGGTAACCAAGCTTATCAGCTTCGATGATCGCTTCTTCTAAAGAACGTACAGTTGCGTTTTCTGGCTGCTTAAGACCAAGGCGCTTCAGCATTTGCTGGAACTGCTCACGGTCTTCTGCACGGTCAATCGCTTCTGGAGAAGTACCGATAATTGGTACGCCAGCCTGCTCAAGTGCAACAGCCAGTTTCAGTGGCGTCTGACCACCATACTGAACGATAACACCTTTTGGCTTCTCAACATTTACGATCTCAAGCACATCTTCCAGTGTGATTGGCTCGAAGAACAGACGATCTGAAGTATCGTAGTCAGTAGAAACAGTCTCAGGGTTACAGTTAACCATGATTGTTTCGAAACCGTCGTCACGCGCTGCAAGTGCTGCGTGTACGCAGCAGTAGTCAAACTCTATACCTTGACCGATACGGTTTGGGCCACCACCAATAACCATGATCTTGTCACGGTCAGAAGGATTCGCTTCACACTCTTCTTCATAAGAGGAGTACATATAAGCAGTATCAGACGCGAATTCAGCCGCACAGGTATCAACGCGCTTATAAACTGGACGCACATCTAGGTTATGACGATGCTTACGGAACTGCTTCTCAGAAACACCAAGAAGAGTTGCCAAGCGTTCATCAGAGAAACCTTTACGCTTAAGACGGAACACAGCATCTTTATCAAGATCGGACATTGCCATCTCAGATACGCGCTGCTCATCTTTGATAATGTCTTCTACTTGAACCAAGAACCAAGGATCAATACCGCTGATCTCGTATAGCTCTTCAACGCTCATGCCCATACGGAATGCATCGCCTAGGTACCAGATACGCTCTGCACCCGGCTCTTTCATCTCACGTACGATCGTAGAACGTGCATCTTCGCTAGTAATGTCGATAATTGGGTCAAAACCAGTCGCACCAACCTCTAGACCGCGAAGCGCTTTCTGTAGAGATTCCTGCTGAGTACGGCCAATTGCCATAACCTCACCAACAGACTTCATCTGAGTTGTCAGACGATCATTTGCCTGCGGGAATTTCTCGAAAGTGAAACGAGGGATCTTAGTAACAACGTAGTCAATAGATGGCTCGAAAGACGCTGGCGTAGCACCGCCAGTGATATCGTTTTGTAGCTCATCTAGTGTGTAACCAATTGCTAGCTTCGCAGCTACTTTTGCAATTGGGAAGCCTGTCGCTTTAGATGCCAAAGCAGAAGAACGAGATACACGAGGGTTCATCTCGATTACTACCATACGGCCATCTTTCGGGTTTACACCAAACTGTACGTTAGAACCGCCAGTTTCTACACCGATTTCACGCAGTACTGCCAAAGAGGCATTACGCATGATTTGATATTCTTTATCAGTAAGCGTTTGCGCTGGTGCAACAGTGATAGAATCACCTGTGTGAACACCCATTGCATCGAAGTTCTCGATCGCACAAACGATGATGCAGTTGTCGTTTTTGTCACGAACAACTTCCATCTCGTACTCTTTCCAACCGATCAAAGATTCATCGATTAACAATTCACTTGTTGGTGACAGATCTAGGCCACGCTCACAAATTTCGATGAACTCTTCTTTGTTGTATGCGATACCACCACCGGTACCACCCATAGTAAAGGATGGACGGATGATACATGGGAAGCCTAGTTGCGCTTGAACCTGCAACGCTTCTTCCATGCTATGTGCAATAGATGCACGTGGACACTCAAGACCAATCGCTTTCATCGCTTTATCGAAACGATCACGGTCTTCCGCTTTATCGATTGTGTCAGCGTTCGCACCGATCATTTCAACGCCATATTTCTCAAGAACGCCTTCACGCTCAAGATCCAAAGCACAGTTCAATGCAGTCTGACCACCCATTGTAGGCAGAAGCGCGTCTGGCTTTTCTTTGGCAATAATCTTTTCTACTGTCTTCCAGTTGATTGGCTCAATGTAAGTTGAGTCAGCCATCGCTGGATCAGTCATAATGGTCGCAGGGTTAGAGTTAACCAGAATGACGCGGTAACCTTCTTCACGCAGCGCTTTACAAGCTTGTGCGCCAGAATAGTCAAATTCACATGCCTGACCGATAACAATCGGGCCAGCACCAAGAATCAAAATACTTTTTAAGTCCGTACGTTTTGGCATCGGTAATAAACCAGTCGTATCAGTTAATAACTGCGGCAGGCGGCTAATTCACACCTGCCTTGTATCGTTTCAAAAGCCTGTAAACTCAGGCCGAACTGCGATTAAGCTTTCGCAGCCTTCATATCTTCGATGAAGCGATCAAATAGAGGCGCTACATCGTGTGGGCCTGGGCTAGCTTCAGGGTGACCCTGGAAACTAAATGCCGCACGATCTGTTCTCTCAATACCCTGCAAAGAGCCATCAAACAGAGACTTATGCGTAGCACGCACATTTTCTGGAAGCGCATCTTCGTCAACAGCAAAACCGTGGTTTTGAGAGGTAATCATCACTTGCTTGCCATCCAAATCTTGAACTGGGTGGTTAGCACCATGATGACCAAACTTCATTTTTACTGTCTTAGCACCAGAAGCCAACGCTAGTAGCTGATGGCCCAAGCAGATACCAAATACAGGTAGATCTGTTTTGCAGATCTCTTCGATTGCAGCAATTGCGTAATCACATGGTTCTGGATCACCAGGGCCATTAGATAGGAATACGCCATCTGGATTCAACGCAAGCACTTCTGCAGCAGGTGTTTTGGCAGGAACAACCGTTAGGCGGCAACCGCGTTCAACCAACATGCGCAAAATATTGCGTTTCACACCATAGTCATATGCAACAACATGAAACTCTTGATCTGCTGCGACTTTCTCTTCATGACCTTGGCCTAGCTTCCAAGTAGAAGAAGTCCACTCGTATGTCTCTTCAGTTGTAACAACTTGAGCTAGATCCATACCTTTTAGACCCGGGAACGATTTAGCTTCAGCTAGCGCTTTAGCTTCATCAATATCACCGGCCATAATGCAACCGTTAAGAGAACCCTTTTCACGCAAAATACGTGTTAAACGTCGTGTATCAATATCAGCGATACCAACGATATTGTTATCCTTAAGATAATCATCAAGGTTCTTTTCATTACGGAAGTTACTCGCAACCAATGGAAGGTCACGAATGACTAAACCAGCAGCCCACGTGCGAGAAGATTCTTCATCTTCCGTATTGGTGCCAGTATTACCAATATGTGGATATGTCAGGGTAACAATCTGACGGCAGTATGATGGATCCGTTAGGATCTCCTGGTAACCCGTCATAGAGGTATTAAATACAACCTCGCCGCTAGACAGACCGTCTGCGCCAATGGCTACGCCCTTGAAAATGCTTCCGTCTTCAAGAGCAAGAATGGCTGGTCTCGCCAATTGAACCTCCCCGCGTAAATGCGCAACAACAAAAATCAGAAACGATACGTGCAAAAAAGCGAGGTAAAACCTGAAGTTAACCTCGCTTTTTTGTTTTAGAAACCTGTGTGTAAATTTTGCCTTAGGCAAAACGACTGCATTCTATGCCAAATTCGCCAATCTGTCCATCACAGTCAATGAAAAGAGTTATGTAACAAACGGTCAATTAACACATCTGTCACATTATTGAAGTAAAAAGCACTGCAAGAAACTGTATCAAACACCGCTCTCATAAACATAAGGCCTCTTATGAAGATTTCGACTATGAAGATTTCGACAATTACACGCATTGCGAGCATAACATTAGCCCTAATCGTAATTTTATTGGCTGCCGCTATTTTTTGGTCCTTAGAACGCCTAGATTCCGCCTTCAAAATGAAAGACAACTATCATGGCTACATTAATGAAATCTACATAAAGCTAGAACAGCCTGTCTCAAAGTATTTGATGACAGGGGATGCAACTTTACTGACGACAATAGAAAAGAATCTTGAAGTGCTTTCAGAAAGTACACAAAGAAACTTACCAGAAGAGATACAAGCTGGCGTTCTAGGTCAATTAAAGAACATAAAGGACAAAACTCTCACTGAAATGCGCGCTGCAGGCAAACTTGCACAACCAGAAGTACTACTCATACACAATGAAAGAGAATTAAACGACGCCATACAATCCGTCAAAGAATATGCAGACAAAGTAAGCTACGACCAAAACCCTATCAAGAATAGCTATGTAGATTTACTATTTAGCCTGCAAAAAAACACTGTTCTACTCAGCCATAGCCGCCAAAGCTACTTTGAAAATAACAAAAGCGAGAGCCTACAACAGATTCAATTTATCCTTTCTGAACTTAAGAAAGACGCAGAAGCAATTAACAAGCTTGAACGACTCGGCATATTCAAAGAAGCAGAAGACGAAGATGGCCTCTCCTCTTTGCTAGGCCTTGCAACCGAAATGGCGAGCGATAACGACAAAGAAGAGATTGGTGATGAACCTATAGCAAACATCAAAGATCTTGTTAATCGCTACCCAAAAGAACTTCAAAATGCGAAAAAGTTCAGTCAACAAAAAACTGAATCAAGCTCTGCTGCACAGAAAAATGTGGCTAATTTAGAACACTCAGTGGCAAGCATCTCAAGCAATATCGCAG
Organism: Neptuniibacter sp. QD48_11; assembly: GCF_047778095.1. Taxonomy (GTDB): domain Bacteria; phylum Pseudomonadota; class Gammaproteobacteria; order Pseudomonadales; family Balneatricaceae; genus Neptuniibacter. Next base: position 409,669 of record NZ_CP180551.1, on the reverse strand, counting down.
ATAGATATGAGGACATTCAGTTTTCGGTATATCTAATCATGACAATTTGCACCGTTCTGATTATTGCAACTGGCATATCCATGAACATATTACTTCGTAAATTAGGCAGCATCCTGATCGCAACAACGGAGTATATAGATCAACTGTCACATGGAAAATTTAGCAGCAACATTCAAATAGACTCAAGACTAACCGAAGCCGAAACGCTCAATAGCGCTATAGACAGACTGCAATGCTTCTTCAAAGAATTCCTTATGGATATCCAGCAGGAAACAAACAATTTAAGACAACTCCAAAACAGCGCAATAACAGAAGCAACACAGCTAGAAAACACAATACAACAGCAACAAGCAGCCACTGAAAATGCTGTAGTACAAATTACACAGCTAAACAGCTCATTTACTGAAGTAGCAACAAGAGCAACACAGAGTAGCTCAGCAACACTAGAAGCCTCGCAACTGGCAAATAAAGGTTATGAACAAATTAAAGCTACGGGTGATCATATAGATAAGTTAAACAATGAAATTGCAGCAACATCAGAATCACTGAACGCGTTACAAGAAGATTCTATTGCCATACAAAATGTACTCGGTGTAATCCAAGGCTTCGCAGAACAAACCAACTTATTGGCCTTAAACGCAGCAATCGAAGCAGCTCGAGCAGGGGAAACAGGTCGCGGGTTTGCTGTAGTAGCAGATGAGGTGAGAAACCTTGCAGCAAACACCGCAAAATCGGCAGATGAAATTCAAAGAATCACAACCCGTTTAAATCAAACGACCGAGCAAACTGTTGAGAAGATGGGGATCCAACAAAGAGCTGCAACCGACACTGTAAATCTTGCAAAAGACGCTCAAGAAGCAATTAAAATCATTAGAAACTCAATCAGTGAAATTAACGATATGAGTGTTTTAATAGCATCGTCAACAGAAGAGCAAACCTCTGTAACCTCAGAAATAGCAGATACAATTGAGACAACCAATACATTAAGCCAACACACAAAATCTGCAGCTGAAACAAATAAACAACAAGCAGAGCAGCTATCATTTGCGAGCGAACAATTAACCGCAGTAATTTCAAAACTACATTAACAAATAAAAAGCCCGGCTAATGCCGGGCTTTTTACAATTAACCACACTACTTTGCAGAAAACTCATTCCAGTTTTTAAGACTTACTGTTAAAGCATTAGCCATAAAACCATCTATCTCCATATCCCTTATTGCTTTAGCTAACATCCCTCTTAAAGCACCTGTGTTGCATTTAGATTTATGTGAAACAGTAAGATACAAACCCTCACTACTAATAGCTGGGTCTAGCACTTCAAGATCTGATTTATAGCCAAGCAAGTCAGCATAAGCCAATCCTGGGTTCTGCTCATACAACGCGTAGTCAGCTCTTGACCGTTTAATCATCAGGAACGCCTGTTTAAGAGACGCAACATACTGCAAATTCAAATTAGCCTTGGCGTACTCATCAAACTCTTGACCAAAACTATTGTTTATTACAGTTACACCCGACCTTCCAATAAGGTCTTCTCGCTTATCGTATACAAGACCAGACCCTTTACGCCGCCAAACAACACTCTTTGTATTGAGGAAAGCTGGATAAACATAATCCATATACTGGTTTCGAGGGATCGTATAAAAAGCCCCAGCCATCAAATCAATCCTGCCGGAACGAAGCATATCCTGCGCTCTGGCCCATGAACCGACATCCTGAAGTTGAATCTCAACACCCAAGCGCTTACCTAGCTCATCCATAATCAAACGATTCGCACCTAACAGATCGGTACTGCCATCATCAGCACGCCAAAGATACGGTGGGTATTCTGAATTCCCTGTCGCCGTTAAAACCTTACACTCTTCTGCTTGCAAAGAAGCAGAGATAACAGCCATTAATGACATAAAACAACAATTAAAATAGAACTTAACGCTCTTCATTACCAACACCTTTCGCCTCTATAAGACCGAATCCTCAGAAGCAGTATAGATACAAGGATGATTAAGCAGCAAGTTTCTTAGCTTCGATGGATGCAAAGGACAGCGAAGGACAGCGAAGGACAGCGAAGGACAGCGAAGGACAGCGAAGGACAGCGAAGGACAGCTGTTCAGTTTAGTATTAGGATTAATTAAGACAACTCACCCTTACGGACTTATCTGCTTTTACTTGTTTTTATCCGCTCCAAGCAGCGCCTATCCGCTCTTAACCGTATTTTATTGCCCACAACGAAAAAACCCCGATCACAGCGTGACCGGGGTTTTCTCTTAATTAAATGCTTGGCGATGACCTACTCTCACATGGGGAAGCCCCACACTACCATCGGCGATGTTGCGTTTCACGTCTGAGTTCGGGATGGATTCAGGTGGTTCCACAACTCTATGGTCGCCAAGCAAAACTGTTACAACTTAGATCTGATTCTTCTTTTATTTGATCTAGATAGTTTATCGACTGTAGCTTAACTACGCGCTAATTCGTTACTCTCTATCGTCTTACATATCTTACAAGTCACTTACCAAACGCCTTGGGCGTTATATGGTCAAGCCTCACGGGCAATTAGTATTGGTTAGCTCAACGCCTCACAGCGCTTCCACACCCAACCTATCAACGTCGTAGTCTTCAACGGCCCTTTAGGGGAATCAAGTTCCCAGTGAGATCTCATCTTGAAGGAGGCTTCCCGCTTAGATGCTTTCAGCGGTTATCCCGTCCGAACGTAGCTACCCGGCAATGCAATTGGCATCACAACCGGTACACCAGAGGTTCGTTCACTCCGGTCCTCTCGTACTAGGAGCAACTCTTCTCAAATCTCAAACGCCCACGGCAGATAGGGACCGAACTGTCTCACGACGTTCTAAACCCAGCTCGCGTACCACTTTAAATGGCGAACAGCCATACCCTTGGGACCGGCTTCAGCCCCAGGATGTGATGAGCCGACATCGAGGTGCCAAACACCGCCGTCGATGTGAACTCTTGGGCGGTATCAGCCTGTTATCCCCGGAGTACCTTTTATCCGTTGAGCGATGGCCCTTCCATACAGAACCACCGGATCACTAGAACCTACTTTCGTACCTGCTCGACGTGTCTGTCTCGCAGTCAAGCACCCTTCTACTCTTGCGCTCATTGCATGATTTCCGACCATGCTGAGGGTACCTTCGTGCTCCTCCGTTACTCTTTGGGAGGAGACCGCCCCAGTCAAACTACCCACCACACAATGTCCCCGATCCCGCTTAGGGAACTGGGTTAGAACCTCAACATTACCAGGCTGGTATTTCAAAGGTGGCTCCACCTGAACTGGCGTCCAAGTTTCAAAGCCTCCCAGCTATTCTACACAAGTAATGTCAAAGTCCACTGTGAAGCTGTAGTAAAGGTTCACGGGGTCTTTCCGTCTAGCCGCGGGTAAACTGCATCTTAACAGCTATTTCAATTTCACTGAGTCTCGGGTGGAGACAGTGTGGCCATCGTTACGCCATTCGTGCAGGTCGGAACTTACCCGACAAGGAATTTCGCTACCTTAGGACCGTTATAGTTACGGCCGCCGTTTACCGGGGCTTCGATCAAGAGCTTCGCATACGCTAACCCCATCAATTAACCTTCCGGCACCGGGCAGGCGTCACACCCTATACGTCCTCTTTCGAGTTTGCAGAGTGCTATGTTTTTAATAAACAGTCGCAGCCACCTGGTATCTTCGACCGCCAACAGCTTAGAGAGCAAGTCTCATCACCGTCAGCGGCGCACCTTCTCCCGAAGTTACGGTGCCATTTTGCCTAGTTCCTTCACCCGAGTTTTCTCATACGCCTTAGTATTCTCTACCTGACCACCTGTGTCGGTTTAGGGTACGGTTAGTCATAACCTGAAGCTTAGAGGATTTTCCTGGAAGCATGGCATCAACTACTTCAGTCCATAAAGGACCTCGTCATCGGTTCTCGGTCTTAAGGACCCGGATTTGCCTAAGTCCTCAACCTACTACCTTAAACGCGGACAACCAACGCCGCGCTAGCCTAGCCTTCTCCGTCCCCCCATCGCAGTTATGAGCAGTACAGGAATATTAACCTGTTTCCCATCGGATACGCTCTTCAGCCTCTCCTTAGGGGCCGACTCACCCTACCTCGAATAGCGTTGGATAGGAACCCTTGGTCTTCCGGCGGGGAGGGTTTTCACCTCCCTTATCGTTACTCATGTCAGCATTCGCACTTCTGATACCTCCACGGTGCCTTACAGCTTCCGCTTCAACAGCTTACAGAACGCTCCTCTACCATGCACAAAGTGCATCCGTAGCTTCGGTGTTATGCTTAGCCCCGTTATATCTTCCGCGCGGGCCGACTCGACTAGTGAGCTATTACGCTTTCTTTAAAGGGTGGCTGCTTCTAAGCCAACCTCCTAGCTGTCTAAGCCTTCCCACATCGTTTCCCACTTAGCATAAACTTTGGGACCTTAGCTGACGGTCTGGGTTGTTTCCCTTTCCACGACGGACGTTAGCACCCGCCGTGTGTCTCCCGTGATTGAACTCATGGGTATTCGGAGTTTGCATCGGGTTGGTAAGTCGGGATGACCCCTAGCCGAAACAGTGCTCTACCCCCATGGTTAGACACGAGGCACTACCTAAATAGTTTTCGAGGAGAACCAGCTATCTCCGAGTTTGATTAGCCTTTCACTCCTATCCACAAGTCATCCGCTGGCTTTTCAACGACAGTCGGTTCGGTCCTCCAATGCATGTTACTGCATCTTCAACCTGCCCATGGATAGATCACTCGGTTTCGGGTCTACTCCTAGCGACTGGACGCCCTATTAAGACTCGGTTTCCCTACGGCTCCGCAAATGCTTAACCTTGCCACTAAAAGTAAGTCGCTGACCCATTATACAAAAGGTACGCAGTCACCGTCCGAAAACGGCTCCCACTGCTTGTACGTACACGGTTTCAGGGTCTATTTCACTCCCCTCACAGGGGTTCTTTTCGCCTTTCCCTCACGGTACTGGTTCACTATCGGTCAGTCAGGAGTATTTAGCCTTGGAGGATGGTCCCCCCATATTCAGACAGCGTTTCACGTGTGCCGTCCTACTCGATTTCACTTTAAAAGACCTTTCACATACGGGGCTATCACCCACTATGGCCACACTTTCCAGAGTGTTCTGTTAAATCTAATAAAGCTTAAGGGCTGGTCCCCGTTCGCTCGCCGCTACTTAGGGAATCTCGGTTGATTTCTTTTCCTCTGGGTACTTAGATGTTTCAGTTCCCCAGGTTCGCCTCTAATAACCTATGTATTCAGTTAAAAGATACCTATAAATAGGTGGGTTTCCCCATTCGGAAATGTCCGGATCAAAGGTTGTTTACCACCTCCCCGAACCTTATCGCAGGTTACAACGTCCTTCATCGCCTCTGACTGCCAAGGCATCCACCGTGCACGCTTAGTCACTTGACCATATAACCCGAAGGCGTCTGGAATCACAGTAACTTGTATTGCTAGTAACGATAGATTTCGCCGAATTGGCGCATGCAGTAAAACTACATGTCTTAAATCTAAATCAAATGAATCAAATCCAAATTGTTAAAGAGCGTTTAAAGCAAAAAAGCTTTAAAAGATAATGTCTTAACCGACAATATGTTTTAAAACTCTTCCTTCTCATCCTTAGGATGATGGTGGAGCTATGCGGGATCGAACCGCAGACCTCCTGCGTGCAAAGCAGGCGCTCTCCCAGCTGAGCTATAGCCCCAAAGAAAACAGTAAGGCTATTATTGGTAGGCCTGAGTGGACTTGAACCACCGACCTCACCCTTATCAGGGGTGCGCTCTAACCAGCTGAGCTACAAGCCTACACCGTTGCTCTTAACTTCTCTGATCAGATAATTCGTGTGAACGCTTGCCGAGAATCGGCTTTCGTTTAAGGAGGTGATCCAGCCCCAGGTTCCCCTAGGGCTACCTTGTTACGACTTCACCCCAGTCATGAACCACACCGTGGTAACCGCCCTCCCGAAGGTTAAGCTAGCTACTTCTGGTGCAATCCACTCCCATGGTGTGACGGGCGGTGTGTACAAGGCCCGGGAACGTATTCACCGCGACATTCTGATTCGCGATTACTAGCGATTCCGACTTCATGGAGTCGAGTTGCAGACTCCAATCCGGACTACGACCGGTTTTCTGAGATTAGCTTACCCTCGCAGGTTCGCGGCCCTCTGTACCGGCCATTGTAGCACGTGTGTAGCCCAACTCGTAAGGGCCATGATGACTTGACGTCGTCCCCACCTTCCTCCGGTTTGTCACCGGCAGTCTCCTTAGAGTTCCCACCCGAAGTGCTGGCAAATAAGGACAAGGGTTGCGCTCGTTACGGGACTTAACCCAACATTTCACAACACGAGCTGACGACAGCCATGCAGCACCTGTCTCAGAGTTCCCGAAGGCACGAAACTATCTCTAGTAACTTCTCTGGATGTCAAGAGTTGGTAAGGTTCTTCGCGTTGCGTCGAATTAAACCACATGCTCCACCGCTTGTGCGGGCCCCCGTCAATTCATTTGAGTTTTAACCTTGCGGCCGTACTCCCCAGGCGGTCTACTTATCGCGTTAGCTGCGCCACTAAAAGATCAAGTCTCCCAACGGCTAGTAGACATCGTTTACGGCGTGGACTACCAGGGTATCTAATCCTGTTTGCTCCCCACGCTTTCGCACCTCAGTGTCAGTATCGGTCCAGGTAGTCGCCTTCGCCACTGGTGTTCCTTCCTATATCTACGCATTTCACCGCTACACAGGAAATTCCACTACCCTCTACCGTACTCTAGATTGGCAGTATCAGGTGCAGTTCCAAGGTTGAGCCCTGGGCTTTCACATCTGACTGACCAATCCACCTACGCGCGCTTTACGCCCAGTAATTCCGATTAACGCTCGCACCCTCCGTATTACCGCGGCTGCTGGCACGGAGTTAGCCGGTGCTTCTTCTGCAGTTAACGTCACAGCTAGCAGGTATTAACTACTAACCTTTCCTCACTGCTGAAAGTGCTTTACAACCCTAGGGCCTTCTTCACACACGCGGCATGGCTGCATCAGGCTTGCGCCCATTGTGCAATATTCCCCACTGCTGCCTCCCGTAGGAGTCTGGACCGTGTCTCAGTTCCAGTGTGGCTGATCATCCTCTCAGACCAGCTAGAGATCGTCGCCTTGGTGAGCCATTACCTCACCAACTAGCTAATCTCACGCAGGCTCATCCAATAGTGCAAGGTCCGAAGATCCCCTGCTTTCCCCCGTAGGGCGTATGCGGTATTAGACCAAATTTCTCTGGCTTATCCCCCGCTACTGGGTAGATTCCTACGCGTTACTCACCCGTCCGCCACTCGTCATCAACTAGCAAGCTAGTCATGTTACCGTTCGACTTGCATGTGTTAGGCCTGCCGCCAGCGTTCAATCTGAGCCATGATCAAACTCTTCAGTTTAAATCATTTGTGTTACCAGGAATGTGGTAACGGGCTCTAGTACTAAACAACCGGATAACATTCTTAAGAACGTTAAACCTTTGTAAATCGCTTTAAATGAATTCACTTGGTTGCTTGTCTAGAAAAAGTTTGCTTCTTCTCAACAAGCGCCCACACGAATTATCTGATCAAATTGTTAAAGAGCGTTGCTTTTTTGACTCTCCGCTGACTCAGCGTTTCGTCTCAAGCGAGGCGCATATTCTACTGTGCGCTCATTCAAAGTCAACCGTTTATTTTGCAATTTTGTAAAAAGCTTTTACTCAGCAACCGGACTTTGAATCCTGCTCCGTAAGAAATCTTAAAAACCAATGTTTTCAATCACTTACTAAGCACCTCACTCAGCTCTGCAGCCCCTTTAAAAGCGGCCTCCCTAAGCAAGGACGGCGAATTCTACAGACATCTGAAAAAGGGTCAACACCCAATCTTAAAAAAAGTGAAAAAAGTTGAAAAAAACTTACAAATCACTGGAAATAGATCAAGGACTAATCAGACATGGCTATTACTTATACAACAAACAAGAAAGGCGCTTACAATTTTGTTTAAGCGCCTTTCATTTCCGGACTTATTTATGACCTATAAAGGTATTACACCGGAATATAATTTAGCGGAATCACTGTGCCCCATAGAATAACAGAAGCAACGATAATACCCACTAGTGTACAGAGTCCCACTGTCAAGATAGAGGTCGAAAACAGAAAGGCTCTTTCTTCAGGTATTTTCATTATTACTGGCACACCTATATAGAGTAGGTAGACCGTGTAACAAATTGCGAATAAGCCAACTGTCACATTAAACCAGAGCAATGGATATAACGCAGATAAACCTGCTAAGAACATTGGAGTCGCTGTGTAAGTTGCTAGCGATAGGCAATCATCAAATGAAACATTGCCACCATAGTTCTTCTCCATCCAATGAATGGCCCATGTTATAAACCCAACTCCAACCCACATTGCAAAGTAAAATGCGATTGCAGCAGGCAAGGCGCTCATTGCATCTAGCTTCACATATTCAGAACCCGCAATGCTCCAACCTATTTGGGTTGTCCCGATGAACATTGAGATTGCTGGTATGGCAGCCAGAATACTTATTTGTTGCATATATATATGCGACGCGCTGTAGTGCTCTTTTCTTATTTGACCCCACTCCTCTTTTGGGTGGTACATTATTCCCATCATATGCTGAATAAACATGATGCATCCCCTCGTTTAATTTAGGTGCAGCACCAATCCATTAGCGCTACATCAATTAACTTCTTGCTTCATTACTGATTTTCTCTCCGTTTCCACAGGTTTCAGGAACTTTAAGTCTTAAACAATGCTGTTTTTCATATCATGTAGTGATCTACAAGCAATGCTACAAATAACAGCATGATGTAATTGATACTGTATTTAAAAAGTAACATGGGTGACTGACTTGGCTCTGTCCACAAGCAAGCAACCCTATATAAAAATCTAATATTTAGTGCTAAAACCAAAATTAGATAGATCGCTCCACTCATTCCCGTCATAACCGGGAATAACGTTGTTGCCACCATTAACAAGCTATATAGCAGGATCTGCAAACGGGTATACGAAACACCATGGGTAACTGGCAGCATTGGGATACCTGCTTTTGCATAATCTTCTTTACGAGCTATACACAGAGCCCAAAAGTGTGGAGGCGTCCAAGAAAAGATAATAAGTACAAGTAGCAATGCGTTAGGTTCTATAGAGCCTGTTATAGCAGTCCAGCCTAATAGAGGTGGAGCTGCACCGGCTATACCGCCGATTACAATATTCTGGGGTGTCGCTCTTTTCAGCCATACAGTATAGACCACCGCATAACCCATTAACGCAGCAACAGTTAACCATGCTGTCAGCGCATTGACCCAGAAGACCAAGATTGCAATTCCTGATACACCAAGCACAGCGGCGAATAGCAGTGCTTGTAGGGGACTTAACTTGCCTTGTGGTAAAGGCCGCCTTTTGGTCCGAGCCATTTTTTCATCGATTTTACGATCCATAATGTGATTTACTGCTGCTGCAGAGCCAGCTGCCATGCCAATTCCAACGAGGCCTAATAAGACGTTACTAATCGGTGGAATTTCCTGCACTGCTAGAAACATACCCACAGCAGCAGTCACCAGCATAACGACAACAACCTTAGGCTTACATAAAATCAGATAATCTCGCCAAGAAACTCCTTCTGTGCGAATGCTTACTAATTCTTGGTTATCCATGATTCACCTCTACAGTCCGTAGCCGCAGCTCATAAATTTTTAACAGAACCAACAATAATCCAACCGCCACTGCATGGTGCCCAATCGCCAACAGATTAGGCACTGCATAAATAGCGTTTAATCCACCCAGCAATATCTGGATCGATAACAAGGCTAACAACCCATATAGCCAACTTCGCATATATATCTGTCGATGTAATTTAACCACCAGCCAAGTACACAAAATTAAAACCACTAGCGCACCGATTCTATGCCCCTGCTGAATTGCTACACGTGCATCTAACGGCAGCAAGCCACCTTGGTAATTTGGCCCAATAGTTTCCGTAAGATTAAAACCTCTCGTAAAATCGCTGCTGGTATTCCCTCCCATGCTACAACTTAGCCAATGACCACAAGCTGGCCCTGCATAGTTTGAGCTGGTCCAACCACCCAACACTATCTGCAGTAACAAAGCAGCCAAAGCATACTTGATCCACTTACTGCATTTAGTCTTTTGCTTTTTCACTCCAGCCATCAATGTTTTCACTTTGCTTCTGAGGACATATACACTTGTTAACGTCAGCACTCCCCCTAACAGATGCAAAGTCACTACTGGCGGGTAAAGCTTTAATGTGACCGTCCACATTCCAAATACAGCCTGCACTGTCACTAACAAGAGCAAGCCATAACTTAAATAAACCGGATATGTTTGCACGCGCCTTAATCTATAGGCACAAAAAGCCAAAGCCGCTATGACTAGGCCTAAAGTTCCCGCTAAATAACGATGCCCCATCTCTAGCGCTGTTTTAGCAAGCTCTATAGGTGTATCGGGGTACATATCCTGTGCAGCCATCAAAGCGGTTTGATCAGTTGGCATCAACATATAGCCATAACACCCTGGCCAGTCAGGGCAGCTTAGTCCCGCATGGTTAATTCGAGTCCACGCTCCTAACAACACAACGCAGAGCGCAAGCACTAATGCCACATTACTCAACCGCCATATCAGCTTTAACATTAATTCCCCCGTGGCTTATCCAATCCGGGACATTTTCAACAGCTTGCGTAGATCTTTAAGAATCAGACTCGGCTCATCTGATAAGGTATATCGCAGCACCATATTGCCTAATGGGTCGACGACCCATATTGCCGTTCCTAACTTTCCAAACTCATTCCTATCTAGCGTGGTTGCACTCAGATCCACTTGTAACAGCTTGACCCGATCTTGCTCCTTACCTAATGCTGTGTGCAGATTGCTAAGCACCTTTGACCATTTCTCGCAACGCTCAACACAATCATCTTGCTTAGTTAATAACAGTTGCCACTTACGCTGTTTCAGCTCACTCCCAACCAAGCTCAGATCATTAATATGCTGATCAGAAAGCAGAGTACCTGAATGAACACGCTGCTCTGGAATCATCATCCCCGTAAAAAACATAAAAGAAGCCACCAGCATGGGTACTAAGCCAACCGCCCAAACAAGCCAAAAACTAAACCTGTTCATATATAGCCTCCTTTCTTATCTTTAGAGCGCTCCAAATCAATAAACACAACAACGCAAATGCCATAGCGAACCATTGAAATGCATAACCTAAATGTTTCTCTGGCTTCATATTCACTACTGGCCAATTTAGATCTAAACCTGAAACAAGCGGCTCTGTTAGCCTTATTTCCAACATATCAATACTTGTAACTAGCCGAGACGATATTTTTTCCACATCCAATTGCTGAATTACCTTAGGCCACCGATTCTCTGCTAGATCATCACTTGATAAAGCAAAACCTTTCTCAACCACCCTGACGCTGCCACTTATCGTTTGCTGAGCTTTAGGCACTTCAACTTCAGGTAAAACCCCGCGATCCTGCGAAGCTAACACCCAACCAAGATTCACCAATACATTTCGACCACTAGCCGCAGTAAATAGAGCAACGACCTCATAACCAGCACGCCCCTCTCGTACTCGATTATCTAAAAGAAAGTACCGTTCTCGATCGAACACTCCCTTCAAGATAACCGCTTTATAACTCCCTCTTATCATCTCTTGCTCCAACGGCAATTTCTGACTTGGTACTGCTTGTTGCCAGCTATCCAATAGCTCTTGCTTTTGTTCCGCTCTGTCCAACTGCCAAAGTCCCAGTCCGATCAATAATGGCAACAATACAATTCCAGATATCCACAACATCCACTTGAAGGCTGAACCACTCTGAACTTTACTCATAGTTACCTACACCAAGAACAGCAATCAGGTACTGCGCATGTCGTTAAAGTTACTTTTACTACTTCTGTTTATGGCCGTTCTCATCAGTTTATTTTCCGGCCTCTACTTCTTAGTAAGAGATCAAGCTCAATCTCATCGAACCGTTAACTCACTTTTCTTCAGGGTCACTTTTAGTGTCATGATCATCGCGGTACTTATTTATGGCTTCTATACCGGTGAGATTGTTCCTCACGGGCTTTAATCGACTACAAGATATAAACAAATAGAAACAAGCCGACCCATACCACATCAACAAAGTGCCAATACCAAGCCACCGCCTCAAAACCAAAATGCTTTTCTGAACTGAAATGCCCTTTGATTACCCGCAACCAAATAATGATCAACATCAGCGTGCCTAAAGTGACATGTAATCCATGAAAACCTGTAAGAATAAAAAAGGTTGCCCCGTATATACCGGCATTAAGCGTTAAGCCTAATTCGTTGTAAGCAAGTACATACTCATAAGCTTGAAAATATAGAAACACGCTGCCCAGCAAGACAGTCACAGCTAACCAAAACACCACCCTAGAGCGTTGATCCAACTTAAGTGCTTTATGTGCAAGGGTGACGGTAAAACTAGATGCGATCAGTAAAATGGTGTTAAAAAGTGGTATATGCCAAGGGTCTATCACCTCTTTAGGGCCCGGAAAAGCATTTTGATCTGGTGTCACCATCAAAGGCCACTGTGCCTCAAAGCCTTCCCACAGCATGTTAGAAACACCTTTATCACCTTCACCTCCCAGCCAAGGCACTGCTAACGTTCTTACATAAAATAAAGTGCCAAAGAATGCAGCAAAGAACATAACTTCAGAGAAGATAAACCAGCTCATTCCCCAGCGGAATGACCGATCCATTTGTGGGCTGTATAAGCCTTCACCACTTTCATGGATAACGTTGCTAAACCAGCCCAACAAAATAAGCCCCATTCCCAATGCACCTGCTAATAGAAGAATTAAACCGGCTCCACCAGCCTCTTCTGCGGTAAAGCTATTGATTAAGCTGCCTGCACCGTAAGCCATAAAGAACAAAGCGATCGATGCTAAAATAGGCCAACGACTTTGTTCTGGCACATAGTAAGTTTGAGTACTCATAGAGAGTTCCTCCTCGCAGACAAATTCACTTCCGCTTCTGGTGTAATATCAAATAGAGTGTATGAGAGTGTTACTGTTTTGATGTGCTTAGGAAGCTCAGGTGCGATAGAAACAACCAGCGGCATCGCCTTTAATTCTTTCGCATTTAGCGGCTGCCGTTCGAAACAGAAACAATTGATCTTTTGCACATAAGGCGCAGCTTCTGAAGGCGAAACCGAAGGGACTGCTTGCGCAATCATGAAGTTATCGGTCAGATTGCCCGCCTTATAGGCTGTTTGGTACATCTCCCCGGGCGACAAGATGATAGAAGTCTTTTCTGGTTTAAATCGCCAAGGCATAGATTCGTTGTTAATAGCCACCAGCTGCAATTTTACCTGTCGACTGTTATCCACAACCAAACTAGGTTCCGCAGCAACCAAATCCACTTTTCCATTTAGCCCCGTGATATCACAAAACACGTCATATAGAGGTACCAACGCGAAGCCAAACCCAAACATAATCAGGGTTCCACTTAACAGTGATAGCACTGTTTTCTTATGTCGTTGCTCTGTCATAACAACCTCTCAAAAGTGCTGTTATTTCACCTCTGGCGGTGTACTAAAGCTGTGATAAGGCGCAGGGGATGGTAGGGTCCACTCTAAACCGTGAGACCCTTCCCAAACTTCCGCACTGGCCTGCTTACCCTTACGAATACAGCTCACAATGTTATAAAGGAAAATTAGTTGCGATAGCCCGAAGATAAACGCACCTACTGAAGCCACCGCATTGAAATCGGCAAACTGAAGTGCATAGTCAGGTATACGACGTGGCATACCCGCTAAGCCGATAAAATGCATAGGGAAAAAGGTGATATTCACCCCGATAAAACTACACCAGAAATGCACTTTACCCATGGTTTCGTTGTAATAATTGCCGCACCACTTAGGTAACCAATAATACGCTCCAGCCATAATGGCAAAGACCGCACCAGGTACTAAGACATAGTGGAAATGGGCAACTACAAAGTACGTGTCGTGGTATTGAAAATCGACCGGTGCGATCGCCAACATCAAGCCTGAAAAACCGCCAATAGTGAAAAGCACCACAAATGCGAGTGCAAATAGCATCGGCGTTTCGAACGTCATTGAACCGCGAAACATCGTTGCGACCCAGTTAAAGACTTTTACCCCTGTAGGCACGGCAATCAGCATAGTTGTGAACATGAAGAACAATTCACCAGCCAAAGGTAGGCCGACTGTAAACATGTGATGCGCCCAAACGATGAAGGATAGAATAGCTATAGAAGCTGTGGCATAAACCATCGAGGTATAACCAAACAGCTTCTTCCTTGCGAAAGTCGGAATGATCTCACTGACAATACCGAAAGCAGGCAAGATCATGATGTATACCTCAGGGTGACCAAAGAACCAGAATACATGCTGGAATAACACTGGATCTCCACCCCCAGCAGCATCAAAAAAGCTGGTTCCGAAGTGAATATCCATCAACATCATTGTGACCACACCTGCCAATACCGGCATAACAGCAATCAATAAAAATGCCGTAATTAACCAAGTCCAAACGAAGAGTGGCAACTTCATCATGGTCATACCCGGCGCACGCATATTGAGTATGGTGGCAATAATATTAATAGCCCCCATAATCGAGCTAATCCCCATCATATGTACCGCAAAGATAAAGAAGGTCACGCTCGGCGGTGCATAGGTAGTTGATAACGGCGCATAGAATGTCCAACCAAAATTTGGCGCCCCCCCATCCATAAATAGAGTAGATAGCATCATCGCGAACGCGAAAGGTAAAGTCCAAAAGCTCCAGTTATTCATTCTTGGCAGCGCCATATCTGGAGCACCAACCATAATGGGGATCATCCAGTTGGCTAAGCCGACAAACGCTGGCATAACCGCACCAAAAACCATGATCAGACCATGCATGGTGGTCATCTGATTAAAGAAGTCAGGCTGAATGAGCTGTAAACCCGGCTGAAATAGCTCAGCTCGAATTAGCAATGCCATACATCCGCCAGTAAGGAACATTAAGAAGCTAAACCAGAGATAGAGAGTTCCAATATCTTTATGATTGGTTGTGAATAACCAACGCCCTATACCGGTAGCTGGACCATGATGATGAGAAGCTGCAACCGTATCCATGACCCCTCCTACTCTTTCAACTCAGCAATCTGCGCCGGTGTAACTAGATCACCCACCTTATTACCCCAAGCATTTCGCTCATAAGTAATTACAGCAGCCAGTTCCACAGCCGACAGTTGATCTCTATACGCCTGCATTGCCGTGCCTTTTTTACCATTAAGCACAATATCGATATGAGGCCCCGGCTCACCCAAAGCGATTGGACTGTTTTTCAAAGCGGGGAAAACACCCGGAATTCCCTCACCATTAGCTTGATGGCAGGCCAAACAAGCTTTGCTATAAACCGCCTCCCCTGTTTCCATAAGCTCTGCAAGCGACCAATCTTTTTGCCCTTCAGCTGCTTTTTCTTGATCTGCTTGCCTAACTTCAGCAAGCCAAGCTTCATATTCTTCTGGTGTCTTTACTTCGACCACAATTGGCATAAACCCATGGTCTTTACCGCACAATTCTGCACACTGCCCGCGATAAACACCGGGCTTATCCACAATAGTCCATGCTTCATTTATAAAACCGGGGATCGCATCCTTTTTCACTGCAAGATCAGGCACCCACCAGGAATGAATAACGTCATTGGCGGTCAGTAAAAAGCGTACCTTTTTACCTGCAGGAATCACCAAAGGGTTATCTACTTCAAGCAGATAATGCTCACCTTTAGCTTCTTTGTTGTTGATCTGCTCTCGCGAGGTAGAGAGACTTGAGAAGAAATCGATATCTTCCGCTAGGTACTGATATCGCCATTTCCACTGATAACCTGTAATCTGAATATCAACTTCTGATTCCGAGTTATCGTACATTTTAATTAAGGTTGCCGTTGCTGGAACAGCCATGGCAATCAGGATAACGAAGGGAATTAAGGTCCAAGCAATTTCGACAACAAGGCTTTCATGGAAGTTATGAGCTTTGGCTCCTTTAGACTTGCGATGATAGATCACCGACCAGAGCATCACGCCAAAAACAACGACACCAATAGCCACACAGATCCAGAAAATGATCATGTGCAGGTCATAGACCTCTCGACTGATTTCGGTAACACCTCGGGTGAGATTTACCTCCCAATCAGCCTGGAGGTTATTAGCAAACAATAACAGTGCAACATATCCCGATATTGTTTTTATCATTGCAGCCCCCTTTGCTATACACGCAAAAGAGCCTGTCAGAAACCTCTCACTAAGGGCGTTGTACTTCTATTTCAACGTCGGTAGCGACAGGGTTCGGGCAGGCTCTCTTTTCGCCTGGACTCCGTCCTATCATTTCCGACCAATCCACTTGGTTGTTAACTGCAAGTATAGCAGCGATGAAAATTTTGCAAGTAAGTCATAAGCAAATATGCTCTTTAGACCTTATCCACCAGCATGAATGCACCACTCATCATCACGATAATAAAGAGCAGAAAAATCACCGTATACACAAGAGTTTTAAGGGGACGGCAGTTACAGGGGAAGGGTTTCATAATAATCTCCTTCTATAGGGGCTATTATGAGGTATAGCAGAAAAACGGCCCCTTAAAGGAGCCGTTAAATAAATTCTGAAATGCTTCTATCTGACTCTTAGGCCACAGGCTTCTGCTTAGTTTTTCGCATGACCCACAATAAAGGCCCAGATACTGCGTAAGCCAGAAATAGAATCCATAAAAATGCTGGCGGGCTGATAGAGATAATACCAACAGCCAAGACAATACCCGCCAAGATCAAGAAAGGTACTTTCTCTTTTAGGCTTACGTCTTTAAAGCTGTAATAAAGCACATTGCTCACCATCAAAACACCGACCAAAGCAACAAACGCAGCAATCAAATAGACATAAGCTGATCCATCTATTTCGTATTCAGTCGCAGCCCATACTAAACCGGCTACTGCAGCCGCCGCTGCAGGGCTAGGCAAACCTATAAAGTAACGCTTATCTGTAGAACCTATTTGGGTATTGAAACGAGCCAATCTTAAAGCAGCTCCTGCGACATAGATAAACGCCGCAAACCAACCCAATTTGCCAATATCATCCAATACCCACGAGAACACCACGAGCGAAGGCGCTACACCAAAGGAAACCATATCCGCTAGTGAATCATATTCGGCACCAAATGCACTGGAGGTATTGGTCATACGTGCTACTCGACCATCAAGCCCATCCAACACCATCGAAACAAAGATCGCTATTGCGGCATTTTCAAAGTGCCCATTCATGCTCGCAACAATTGCATAGAACCCTGAAAACAATGCCCCTGTCGTAAATAAATTAGGCAGCAGGTAGATCCCACGGCTACGAGGCTTTATTGGTTCTTGATTATCTTGATTTTGCGGCTCATTCATCGCGATTTTTTATATTCCATAAAATAGAGAAACCCCATTCTACTGTGACCAGCGCTAGGATGCCATTTCTAGAGATCTAGATGATCCTGATCTAAAAGAATTCTATCCACAAACTTGGTTAACAATGCATTAGATTGAGGCGTTTCTTTAGCGGTCGCAAGTACCTGATCAAGATGATCATCTCCATCAGTGTATTTATCTTTGTAAAAGGTCAGTCGCTCAACCAAGATTCGTTTACCAACCTCAGGATGAAATTGAAAAGCCCAGAAAGGCTTATCTTTTACTCTAAATGCATGGATGCATTGCTCTGTGTAAGCAAGGGAAACACAGTTTTTCGGCAGTTCATTTGCGTACTGCTTGTGTACTGAAACTGCATAAAAATTGTCGGGGGTATCGCGAAATATTGGATCCTGCCAAACGCTATGATCAAGCGAGATAGGTATTGTACCCATCTCGAAATCTTTCTCTCGATGCAAGATCTCACCACCAAGCGCTAATACCGCTAACTGAAAACCAAAGCAGGAGGCAAACACTGGTTTGTCGGTTTCTGCACAACGTAAAATGAGCTGCTGACACTGATCTACAAATGGGTAAATGTCTGGAAAAAGTACATTCGCTTCACTGGCACCACCGACTAACAAAGCGTCATAGTTATCAGCAGCAGTATCTGGAAATGTCGGTGTATCAAAGACATTAAGTACATCAAACTGCTCGATATTAAGCCCGCAATATTCAGCAAAACTCTCTAGTTCTTCCCTGCGAACCTGATCTTCATCTCGGATCTGAAGCAGTAACAACTTCAGTTGATTCCGGCTTTTAACCATCTTACACATCCATACCAATTCATTACTCTTGTACTATAAAAACATCGCCTCAATGTCACAACTTGGCTGCTGCCCTATCGCACTGAAGTTTGATCCAACCCACTGTTCTGCAGCATTTCGCCCCTTTTCCTTGAGACCTAAAAGAAACTCCTGCCGAGTATCATATTTGCTGGCTTGTTCCAGACTAGATAACACTTCGCCCGATTCAATCAGATGAAAACGTAGCGCTTTGAACCGCCGCTCCAGACTACTGGAACTGAAAAACTTACCTTTTGCCTGCAGTCGGGTATAGCTGATCGCTCTCATCTCTCGTAAAAAAGTACTTTGAAAACCCAACTCAGTCACACGTTGGTTAATCGCATGAGAGGTCGTCGGGAGATCACGTCCCTGCATAGGCTGAAGCAAAACCATTAAGATATCCTCTTCCTGACAATCAAAGATCAGCGGATACACCGCAGGGTTGCCGGAGAAGCCTCCATCCCAGTAGTAACAATCATCAATTTCAATTGCTTGATGCAACGTTGGTAAACACGCCGAAGCCAAAGCATGCTCCGTGGTCAGTTCATTCTCTCTAAATAGACGAATTTTTCCTGTTGTAACATCGGTAGCAGCTATGAATAACTGTATTGATCCATCATTTCTCAGCATTTCAAAGTCGACAATATCATCCAGCAAACCACGCAATGGATTAATATCGAGCGGGTTAAGGTCGTAAGGCGATAGATAACGCAAGAGATCAAGCATAAACCCTGTCACCGCCGTCATCTGGGAATCGGGCAACTGAGAACCTACCAACTCCGAAGGAGAGTTAAGAGAAACCTTGTGCCAAAATTGGTCTAATAAATCCTTTGCTCCTAAAGCACCATTCAACTGCCAACCATGTGCAAGCAGAATCGCATTCATAGCACCTGCACTAGTTCCGCTGATCGCTTGAGGCTTGATATCTTCTTCAAGTAAACGATCTAAAACGCCCCAAGCAAATGCTCCATGAGCACCACCACCCTGTAATGCCAAATTCAATGACTTTGTCATACGTGCCTCCTGCTGCTTTTGTGCGCCGCACAATAACAACATAGAAAATAGCATAGAAATATGACAAAACTGAACAAAAAATAAGCAGAGACACTCCTATCAGATTAAAAATTGGCATAAAATAAGAGAAACATTCGAAAAAGCGCAACATTATGGATATCAAACAGCTCAAACAATTCGTTCACTTAGCCGAAACCTTACATTTTGGTCGAGCAAGCGAAGCTTCTTACATAAGCCCTTCGGCACTAAGCAGAAGCATCAAGCAGTTAGAAGAAGAAGTCGGCACAGATCTGTTTGAACGAGATAACCGCAGTGTAGCCCTAACGGCAGAAGGCAAAATCTTCTTAGACTATGCCCGTGATTCTCTAGGTCAATGGGATATGGTGCGCACTCAACTGATGGAAAGGTCGGGTGAACTTCAGGGCGAAATAAGCATGTATTGCTCGGTTACCGCCAGTTACAGCTTCCTATTCGATATCTTGAGTGAGTTCCGTACCGACTATCCCAAAATAGAGATCAAGTTACACACCGGGGATCATGAACACGCTATATCCCGGATACTATCAGGAGATGAAGACTTTGCTATTAGCGCCAAACCTGACACTTTACCGGCGGGGATTGCGTTTAAGACGATTGCGATCTCGCCATTACTCTTCATAGCGCCAAAACAGGGACTACAAGGTCAAGACAAACCACCGGTTCGGCCAGATAGCTCCACACCGATGATCCTATCCGAAGCGGGTTTGGCTCGTAAAAGGGTCGATCGCTGGTTTAAAGATCAAGATATAAAACCGATTATCTACGCGCAGGTATCGGGTAACGAAGCGATTGTTAGCATGGTAAGTCTAGGGTTTGGCATAGGGGTTGTACCTGAGATCGTTCTGCAAAACAGCCCACTAGCAAACAGTGTCGAAGTACTCGACATTACACCTAAACTCAAACCCTATGAAGTTGGGATAGTGACTTTAGAGAAAAAACTTAAGAACCCGTTGATCAATGCCTTCTGGTCACAGCTAACTCAAACTAAATAATCACTTTTTAAACGGTAACATCAACATACCACCCAAACGGCAGGAGGTGTTTGGATCATTAAACTCGTTTAATCCAATCTCTACACCTACTCGGCCTTTAGCGGGCTTCTCAATATAAGTCTTACATATTCGATCCCAACAGGATAACGCAAAGCCATAATTACTATCCGTCTCACTGGGAATTTTTGAATGATGCACTCGATGCATATCAGGGGTAACAAACAGCCAACGAATCCCCCCATCTAATAGTTTAGGCAATTGTATATTCGAGTGATTAAACATAGCTGAAGCGTTGAGTAACACTTCAAATAAGATCACCGCAACCACCGCTGGCCCCAGAAGAAACACCATCAACATTTTAATCAGCATCGACAGGACAATTTCAACTGGATGAAATCTAGCCCCCGTGGTCACATCAATATCTGGATCCGCATGATGCATGCGGTGAAAACGCCATAGCAAAGGAACTTTATGAAAGAGAACATGCTGTGCATAAATCAGAAAATCCAAAAGCACTACAGCTAATAAGACCTCCAACCAAATAGGCAAATCCAACCATACAAAAAGCCCAAACCCTTTGGCCTGCGCATATCCAGCAACACCAACAGCAGCTACCGGAAACATAACTCTCAGTAACAAACTATTAAGTACAACTAAACTGAGATTCGATCGCCAGCGAAGCCACTTTTCTTGCAGCAAGGGTCGAAAAGGATGGTTAAACTCCCAGCAGGCCATCAAGGTAAATACACCGAAGAAACAGCTTAAGCGCACGATCGGTTCATTTGCTAACAACCAAGCTGAAAAATTCACTGGGTACTGTCTCTTCCTACTCTTCCGGCATCAATGCGGCAATTTCTGGTAACACAAATGGACGGCCCCTTTCATTTAATGCCGTTCCAATGACTAACGCTTCAAGTGCTACCTTTTCATCTGACAATCGAACCACACGCTGACGGAAACCAAACTTAACTTTACTCACCCGTTCGACGCTTACTTCAACAACAAAGCGGTCACCACTGGTTAAGGAATTTTTATAATCCATTTCAGAGCGAACAACGACCAGATGAATTTTATCTTCGGTCAACTTAGCAAAGTCGATTCCCTTATCTAACAGGTACTCGTGACGCGCATGCTCCAAGTAATTGAAGTAAACACCATTATTAACGATGCCTTGCAGATCACACTCGTAATCACGCACTTTAAATTCCAATCGAAACGACATGCTTTATTCCTTTCTATTATCTGAGCTAACAGGAGATTAAACGTTCAAAATTATCAATAAATTAGCCAGCCTGCTGAGCTATATCATTTAAATACAGCTATAACTATTACTAAACTATGCAGATAAGACACATTGTACACATCTAATAATTAAGAACCGTTAGTTTTTCTTTTGTATGCGAAGAAGGGTGAACCATGAAAAAAATGCCAGTTACCAACCGTGAGGTAGTACTGCCCGAAGGTCAGCGCATTATTTCCACAACAGACCTCAAAGGACGGATTACCTACGTTAATCAGGTTTTTTGCGATATTTCAGGGTTCAGCGAAGAAGAACTTTTAGGTAAAGCCCACAATATTGTTCGTCACCCAGATGTACCACCTGCTGCTTTTGATAATCTTTGGACCTCATTAAAGGAAAATCAGGCATGGCGAGGCATCGTTAAAAATCGTTGTAAAAATGGTGATCATTATTGGGTGGATGCCTATGTAACCCCTCTATACGAAAAAGGCCAAAAGGTTGGCTACCAATCGGTGCGTTTTAAACCTTCTGCGGAGCAAGTATCGAAAGCCGAAGTTATTTATGCCGTTGCCAATGCTGGTAAAGCAGGAAAAGCGCTTAAGTTAAACTCCATTAGCAACCAAACGTTCGGTATCTTCGCTTTAATATCTTTAATTAGCTTAATTGCTGCTTGGTTTGCTGACGCATCCCTTGCTGTTTTGGGAATTATGGCACTGACCGAATTACTCCTAGGTGGCTGCTTATTGCGTCTCACCTCTCCAATTAAGGAGCTAGCGGATCGTGCACGTAAGCGTTTTAGTAATCCACTTATCCAATTAATGTATTGTCCACGACAAGATGAGTTTGGTGAAGTCGATCTCGCTTTGCAGATGAATGAAGCCAGAAACACCACCGTGCTTACACGATTGGGCGATGTGAGTCACACTATTGATAAAGCAATTGATGTTACTGATAACGCGATCCGACAAACTAATGAAGGAATCAGCCAACAAGATAAAGAAAGCGATATGGTCGCAGCGGCAGTTCACCAAATGGCCTGCGCATCTCAAGAAATTGCGTCTAACACTAGCGACATGTCGAATGCATCGCAAAATGCGCGCTCTACCACTGAGCAAGGTCGAACGGCTCTTTATAATACGGTAAATCACATTAAAGACCTTTCCAATGAAGTCGTGGAAGCGACTGAAGCAACGATGGAGCTTAAACAGCATACCGATGCCATAGGCAATGTAGTGACTGTGATTAACGATATTGCTGAACAAACCAATCTACTTGCACTTAACGCTGCAATCGAAGCAGCAAGAGCAGGGGAAACGGGACGTGGCTTTGCCGTGGTAGCTGATGAAGTCCGTACCTTAGCAACTCGTACTCAAAACTCGACGCAAGAAATTGAAACTTCAATCGAAAGTGTTCAGTCTGCAGTGGATAAAACCGTCAGCATCATGGAGCAAAGCCGCGACCACGCTAAACAAAGTGTGGATGTCGCTAATATTGCTGATGAAGCATTCCAAACAGTACAAAGTTCTATTGATGATATTTCAGATCGTTGCCTGCAAATCGCCAGCAGCTCTGAACAACAGTCTTCAGTTGTAGAAGAGATTCAACAAAATATTGTCGCGATAAGAGATCTAGCCCGCCGCAACAGTGAAGCCTCTGATGAAACCGCTTCCGCTAGCAGTGAACTGCATGAACTGGTAAAACAACTAGATTCAATGGTTACTGCGTTTGATCGCTAGGATATTGTAATGAGTGCTAAGGAGATTTACAGCGGCAGCTGTTTGTGTGGTGATGTTCAATATGAAATATCACCTCCCTTTTCTACTTTCCAATATTGTCACTGTTCGCGTTGCCGCAAAACCACAGGCAGCGCGCATGCCAGTAATATCATTATGCCGCCTGAGCAATTCCGATGGACAGCGGGCGAATCATCGGTAGGACGCTATGAACCGAGCGATGCCAAACATTTTGCGGTCTGTTTTTGTAAAAAGTGTGGATCTAACCTGCCGTGGTTAGCTCAAACAGGCAAAGCAATGATCATCCCTGCCGGCACACTTGATACCGACCTTGGGGTATCACCCGAACGTAATCTTTTTTGGGGAAGTCGAGCGAACTGGTATCAAACGGTTAACCAACTCGATGCTTTTGAAACACTCCCAGGCAAAAGCCCCGCTTGCAAGATTGAGACAGAATAACTGAACTCACCCAGCGCTCTGAAGTCTCACAGAAAATGGGAGGACAGAGCCATGAAACTATTCACCAACGCTTTAATCGCTGCCAGTCTTTATTTGTTACCTCAAAACTTAATGGCTGAGCAGATCTTTGAAAATCAGGGACCTGTACCTCAGTTAGTTGAGCTCTATACATCTGAAGGCTGCTCCAGCTGCCCACCCGCAGAACGCTATATCAACAGTTTTGTAAACTCCCCTGACCTTTGGAAAAAGGTCGTGCCTTTAGCCTTTCATGTAGATTATTGGGATTACATTGGCTGGAAAGATCGCTTTGCCCAACCTGAGTTTAAACAGCGCCAATATAATCATCGCCGCTTAGGAAATTTCAGAAGTGTATATACACCTGGCTGGATTAGCTCTGGTAAAGAATGGCGAGGTTTTTTCCAAGGTAAAACCCTACCTAATCAATCTTTCTCTGGAGGACTTCTTAAAGCAAGCCTCAACACCCAAACACTTAAAGTGAGTTATACACCTACAAAAGACCGAAAGGCGCTTATAGCTCATGTTGCTGTACTCGGCTTTGATCTCAGTAGCCAAGTCACTTCGGGCGAAAATGCAGGCCGCTTACTTCAACATCAATTTGTGGTGTTACATAAGCAACAAAAAGCCCAATCAGACTATAACTGGAGCTTTGAACTACCCCATCTTCAAACGTCTCAAAAGCATGCATTGGCCATTTGGGTTTCAGAACGAGATCAACAACCCATTCAAGTAGCTGCCGATTGGCTGAAATAAAAAAAGGCGACCTAAAAGGTCGCCTGAATACCCCAGTGGGGTTATCACAAGTGCATAGCTAATAAAGGGTTTAATGTCTTAATCTTCACCACCTAGGAAACCTAGGATATGCAATAAACTGGTAAACAAGTTATAGATGGATACATACAAGGACACTGTTGCCATGATGTAGTTTGTCTCACCGCCGTGCAGGATGTTGCTTGTTTCATAAAGAATAAAACCAGACATCAACAAAACGAACATTGCCGATACAGCGAGAGACAGTGCAGGAATCTGGAAAAAGATTGCACCTAAACCTGCAACAAACGCTAGCAACACACCAACCATTAAGAAGCCACCCATAAAGGTAAAGTTCTTACGTGTGGTTAGGACATAAGCTGACAGGCCTAAGAAAATAATCCCTGTCATACCCATTGCGTTCATTACGATGGAACCGCCACCCGGCATCGCCAAATAATGACCAACAATAGGGCCAAGGGTGTAACCCATAAAACCAGTCAGAGCAAAGACTGAAGGCAGCGCCCAGACACTATTGCGCAGCTTGTAGGTCAAGAAATACAGACCGAAAAAGCCGACTAAAGAGATGATGACGCCGGGGTGAGGTAGCTGTAGAGCAATAGAGACACCAGCAGTAATAGCACTGAATAGCAAAGTCATAGACAACAATGCATAGGTGTTGCGTAGTACCTTATTAGACTCTAACGCCGATGTTTGCGTTTGAGTTGCTGAAGATCTTATAGATGTATTCATACACCCCTCCTGATTTTTTCTAACCAAAAGCCTTTTGGCTTTCCGGCATCAACAGTTCAAAATTTAACCGCCTACCAAAAACAATAAAACTCGATTATTATTAACAAAAGCATCGATTTTACCGAGTTTTTAATGATTAATTACAAACACCTTCACTATTTCTGGATGGTCGCTAAAGAGGGAAGCATCGCCGCTGCTGCAGAGCGTCTAAGTGTTACTCCACATACAATAAGTGCTCAGTTAAGCTTGCTTGATGACTATCTTGGCTGCTCACTCTTCACAAAAGTGGGCCGACAATTAGAGCTAACAGAAACGGGTCATATGGTTTTAAGCTACGCCAGTGATATCTTTTCACTAGGTGGAGAGCTTGAAGAACGGGTCCGTAATTTAGATAAGATCCGCCCCTTAGTTTTCAAAGTAGGCGTGGTAGATGTAGTACCGAAATCGATCGCTTATCACTTACTCTCCCCGGCGATGGATGACATCAACAATGTCAGAATGATCTGCCATGAAGGTGATATTAACGAGCTACTCGCAGAGCTTGCCCTGCATAGATTAGACCTGGTGATTTCAGAATCACCGATCCCATCTGATGTCAGTATTAATGGTTTTAGCCATAGCTTAGGCACCTGTGGCAGTAGTTTTATGGCAAGCCCATCAGTGGTTGAGCAACTAAGCGGAGAATTTCCACATAACCTTAATGGCTCCCCTATGCTACTTCCGAGCGAAACAACCATTGTCCGCTCACAACTGCTACAGTGGTTTAGTAAGAACCGAATCCATCCTCGCGTGGTAGGGGAATTTGATGACAGCGCATTAATCAAAGCGTTCGCAAATGCCGGAAAAGGGATCATGGTGGTACCGACACCGATTAGAGATGAAGTATCTTCGCAGCTAGGTTTAGTAACCTTGGGAGAAACCAATGAAATTGTGAATAACTTCTACGCAATCTCGATCGAGCGTAAGATTTCACATACCGCTGTGGAAAAAATAACAACAGCTGCCAGAGACTGGCTAAAGAGCAGCAATTAGGAACTACCCTGAGCCGTTGCCCAATAAATGAGGGAGAACTTGTTATGCACACGCCCAGCCCAATAATTTTAAGATCGCCCTCTCCGAATCTTGATTCCGTTACATTCGACAATGCAGTACTGCAAGACAAGGATGATTACCTCAAAAAACTAAAAAAGTGGCAAAAGCGCATTCTCGAAGTACAACAAGCTTATTACCATCAAAATCGCCGGGCTATTATTGTCTTTGAGGGCTGGGATGCCAGCGGCAAAGGTGGCGCTATTAGACGCCTGACCGAAAAGTTAGACCCACGAGGTTTCACAGTTCACCCGATTAGTGCACCAACGTCGATCGAACAAAGCAAACATTACCTGCAACGTTTCCAAGAAAAATTGCCACCCGCAGGCTCTATCGCAATTTTTGATCGCTCTTGGTATGGCCGCGTATTAGTCGAACGGGTTGAGGAGTTTGCTTCACCACAGCAATGGCAGAGAGCCTACCAAGAGATAAATGAATTTGAACGCAGCTTGATTGATGATGGCGCTCGCATAATAAAAATCTTTATGCATATTACCCCTGATGAACAGCTGAGACGTTTTACCGAACGCCTCAACAATCCGGTAAAACGCTGGAAGCTAACCACCGAAGATATTCGTAATCGTGAGCGCTGGGAAGATTATACTCACGCGATCAATGACATGTTGCACTACACACATACAGAAACTGCAGCATGGAATGTCATTGCAGCCAACCATAAATGGTACACACGGATAGAAGCGCTCAAGTGTGTTGTAAAACAACTCTCCGCTGAAGTCGATATAACTCCGCCGCCGTTAGATCCAGACGTTACAGCAGCAGCCTATTCTTCGTTAGGTATCAAAGTCAAAGGCTGAGCGACTAGATTTCAAAAACACAAACCCTGAATGCCTACTATGCTGTTAATATCGAACCAAGCGAATCGCAGCACTCATGGATACTTCTCGCAAAGAAAACGTCATTCAAATTAGTATTCTGGATATTCAGAAACGTCTGCTCCCTCGCGCCTATGAGCTTCGAGACCGCTTACAAGCAGGCCAAGCAGCAGAAACATATGACTTAGAATTTTTAGATACCCTCCA
Organism: Neptuniibacter sp. QD48_11; assembly: GCF_047778095.1. Lineage (GTDB taxonomy): Bacteria > Pseudomonadota > Gammaproteobacteria > Pseudomonadales > Balneatricaceae > Neptuniibacter. The sequence goes on along the minus strand of NZ_CP180551.1, from coordinate 382,256 downwards.
CAACGCGATCCAAAATTTACATATCCTTTCAACGGATTCACCTGAGCACCATCTATTTATTGGTAACTTAGTCCAGCTCTACAGCGCACTCATAAGCATGGCACTAAACAATTCCGAAGAGTAACGCCCCTCCCACTCCATTCAACAAAATCATCAATTGAATGACATATTTCTGTAATAAATCTAATGCATGATGAGTATTAAATTTAAAGAGGCTAAGAAAATGACAGAAACAACTTTAACAACTCAGCTGAAGCAGTTGCTGAAACGTGGCTATTCCGAAATGGACGTTCGCAACTTAGCAATGGCACCTAAAAACATCGTGGATCAAGCAATCGCAGAATTTCATGCGGAAGAACGTATTCATGAAAAAACCATTCAGATTCAACATAATCAGGCTAATTTTGCCATGCGTTTAGGTAACTAATCCCACCAACCGAACCAATCTTTCCTGTATCAAGCTATCCTTTAGCATTATTTCGTTCTTCTATTGACTTTGTTCAGATACAATTCACCCTACTTGGGTTACTAATAGATGCTACTAGGGGGTAGCGGGCTTGGTTGTGAGGGCGAAGTCTAATTAGTCCCAATGACAAATTTATGAGCACCTACAGGAAAATTACAATGAAAAAACTACTGATGGCGACTGCAGCTGCAGCAATGATGATTCCAGCAGCAGCTATGGCTGAGCGTGATGGAGCTACTGTTTATAACACTAAATGTGCAATGTGCCATGCATCTGGTGTTGCTGACGCACCTAAAGTAGGTGATGCTGCAGCATGGGGCCCACGTGCAGCACTAGGTATTGATGCACTTTACGCTACAGCTGACAAAGGTAAAGGCCAAATGCCACCACGTGGTCTTTGCATGGACTGCACAGATGGCGAGCTAAAAGCTGCGATCCAGTACATGGTTGATAACTCTAAGTAAGTTAGAGTTTCGGCAATAAAAAAACCGCCCTATGGCGGTTTTTTTATGTAAGTGATATTCACCGCTTAGAAAATATTATCCGGAGTCAGGTTGATTAATTCACCATCTGGATCGCCATCCTGACGAGCCTGAATTTTTTCTAAGGACTCTTTGTCCTTACCTTTCTGAACAATAATCTCTACACGACGGTTTTTCACACGATTAGCGCGAGTGTCATTAGGCACTAACGGTTTCGTATCTGCCAACCCGAGTACTTTAAAGCGAGATTGATCGATTCTCGGATCACCAAATAGTTCGTGCGCTACTGCTAAGGCACGTGCTACAGACAGATCCCAGTTAGATTCAAAGCGTCGACCTGCATAAGGAATATTGTCACTGTGCCCTTCAATCGCAACATTACCTTGAACATTTAAAAGCACATCTCGAATTTTAGCTAACACAGGAATCGACTCGAATTTGAGTTCAGCTGAACCGGAATCAAAAGAGCCTTTTTCTTTGATACGAATAATAATTTTCTTACCATCCGTCTCTACCTCAACGCTACCTTCACCGATCTCTTGAGCCAAGGCTGCAGCAAACTCAACAGCCTCCTCTTTAGCTTCCTGCTCTTGTTGCTTCTGTAGTTCTTGTGCTTCACCCGCCTCTTTATCAGGCGAATCACTATCACCCTCTTTCGATCGAATATCCAAAGTATTCATATCGTTGTTAACCGTCATCTGACGGACTTCGTTAAGAGGAGTAGGTTCTGGACGACCAGGGCTAAATTCCTGCGCGATAATAGAGGTACCCTTTGGAATATCCTCTACTTTAATCTGGTTTTGAACACCAAACGCTTCACGCATTGAACCTGCCAACTGTTTAAACTTCAGTACGTCCATCTCCGAGAAGGAAAGCAGAAGTACGAAGAAACACATCAGCAGCGACATCAAGTCGCCAAACGTTGCCAGCCAAGCCGGAAGCCCGGGGGGGCAGGGGGGGCATTCTTGTTCTTCGGTATCGTCACTCATCGCTCTAGTCCTTTACCGAATTAACCTTCAGCTGCCGCACGCTTGCCTTCTGGCAGATAGTTACGCAACATTTGCTCGATTACACGAGGGTTTTGACCCGCTTGAATAGCCAGTAGGCCGTCAATAATCAAAGCCGAGTTCAACGCCTCTTCATCTTTACGTACGTTCAGTTTATCTGCTAGTGGAATTGTGATCATGGTTGCAAGCATTGCACCATAAAGCGTCGTTAGAAGTGCGACCGCCATCGCAGGACCGATGGATTTCGGGTCACTCATATTTGATAGCATCTGTACCAGACCTACCAGTGTACCGATCATCCCCATCGCAGGGCCTACATCCCCCATCGCGGAGAATACAGTCGCACCAAATTCATGGCGGTCATGAGTCAACTTAGCTTCTTTATTCAGCAGACCTTTAACTACTTCAGGATCGTGACCATCCACGAGCAATTGGATACCACGCTGCATAAAGTCGCTACTTACTGTCTTATCTTCTAAAGACAGTAAGCCACCTTTACGCGCCGCATCAGCCAGATCTACCGTTTCAGCAATAATCTCTTCTGGATTTAACGACTTGAACATAAAAGCTTTCGCCGCAACTTTGCCGGCACCAAGGAACTGGGGCAGTGTGAATTTCATCAATACAACAAAGATGGAACCACCGACAACGATCAACAAAGACGGAGGGTTAATAAACACCCCAGCATCACCACCAGTGACGATCGCAGCTATTACAATACCAAAACTGCCTAATAATCCGACGAGCGTTGCTATATCCACTCATTACTCCTTAATTAAGCGCGCAAACTGTTCAAATCTAAGCTGCCTATCATAGCAAAAAAGCACGGGGTTTCACCCATCATACAATCGTTTAACTATAGAAATTGTATGTATATTTGCTTATAGCTGCTGGCTTCGGTAAGTTTAGCGCTTTCAATCTAAGATTCGCTCTTATGCCACGTAAGAAAAAAACAACTGACTTTGAACAATCCCTGCAAGCACTTGAAGCCCTAGTTACCAAAATGGAACAAGGGGATCTGTCCTTGGAAGAGTCACTTCAAGCCTTTGAAGAGGGTGTCAGCCTAACTCGAGAGTGCCAAGGTATTCTTACTCAAGCAGAGCAAAAAGTTCAGCTTTTGATAGAATCCGACGGTGAACTCTCAACCAAACCGTTTACTGCAGACGAGGACAGCTGATCTTGGAGATCCGCAATCTACTCAAGAGCTACCAAGAGCGGGTAGATCACCACCTTCAGAAATGTATCAATAAAGACAGTATAGATCCGGTCCTACAAGAATCTATGCAATATTCACTATTCAATGGTGGAAAACGCATTCGACCGGCTTTGATCTATATGGTCAATGCAATGCTAGGCAGCAGTCATGAAAAAGCAGACAGCGCTGCAGCCGCTATTGAGTGCATACATAGCTACTCTTTGGTTCATGATGATCTTCCGGCAATGGATGATGACGACCTGAGGCGAGGCAAACCAACCTGCCATATTGCTTTTGATGAAGCGACCGCAATCTTAGCAGGTGACGCTCTGCAATGTTTAGCATTTGAATTGATCTCATCCGACGACAATCTTTCGTCAGAGACTCGTTTAAACCTTATCCAGAAGTTGAGCCATGCGTCTGGGCATCAAGGTATGGTTGTCGGACAATCGTTTGATCTGCGTAATGTGGGCAACTCTCTTTCACTTGAGCAGCTTGAAGCTATGCACCAACATAAAACCGGTGCTCTGCTGACTTGCTCAGTACAAATGGGAGCGATCTGTGCAGGCTTAACCGATCAAAAACAGTTAGCAGCTCTTGCAGAATACTCCAACGCCATCGGCCTAGCCTTCCAAGTACAAGATGACATTCTCGATATAGAAGGCGATTCTGAAGTGATCGGAAAACCTCAAGGTTCTGATCTGGAACAGAATAAACCTACGTATCCTGCTCTATTGGGTTTGGAAGGTGCTAAGCTGAAATTACAGCAGCTTCATCAACAGGCCCTATCGGCATTAGATGTATTCGGCGAAGACGCATCAGAGCTTAAAGCCCTCGCTGATTTTATTGTGCATCGTGACCACTAATAACTGATCGAGCTTTATGTTCCATACAATCCCAAGTAAACGCCCTAGCACACCTCTGTTGGATAGCATTGATAGTCCAATCGCTCTGCGTTTACTCACGCCCGAACAACTGCCAGCGCTAGCTGAGCAATTAAGAGCTTATCTACTCTATAGCGTCGGGCAAAGTGGTGGCCATTTCGGTGCTGGGCTGGGCGTAGTCGAACTGACAGTGGCTCTGCATTATGTGCTTAACACACCGCAAGATCATTTAGTGTGGGATGTAGGTCACCAATGCTACCCTCATAAAATCTTAACCGGCCGTCGCGAACAGTTACCCAAAATCCGTCAGCAAGAGGGCCCCTCCCCCTTCCCTAAGCGGGACGAAAGCCCATATGATGACTTTGGTGTAGGTCATTCCAGCACCTCGATTAGTGCTGCTCTAGGCATGGCGATTGCCGATAAGATCCGTGGGATAGATAGTAAATCTGTCGCCGTAATTGGTGACGGTGCTATGACTGCTGGTATGGCTTTTGAGGCGCTGAACCATGCAGCACATACCAACACCAACCTGCTGGTAATCTTGAACGACAATGATATGTCGATCTCCCACAATGAAGGCGGGCTGGCGACTTATCTAGCAAAAAACTTTAAAGACAGAAATGACGGTGAGACCACCACAGCTCTGTTTGAAGCACTCGAGTTTGAATATACCGGCCCTGTTGATGGTCATGACTTTTCTAAACTCTTACCAGTATTACAAGACGTTCTTAACCGACCAGGACCACAATTCCTTCATTTAGTAACAAAGAAAGGCAAGGGGTTCAAACCTGCTGAAGACGATCCGGTTGGTTATCATGCAATTACTAAGATCGATCCAATTCACCAAAAGCCTACGAAGAAAATCAGTTACTCCAATATTTTTGGTCGTTGGATTTGCGATTTAGCCGAACAAGACCCACACCTGACAGCCATTACCCCGGCTATGCGTGAAGGCTCAGATTTAGTGGAGTTTTCTCAGCGCTTTCCTGATCGTTATTTTGATGTGGCTATCGCCGAACAACACGCATTGACCCTAGCAGCTGGTATGGCCTGCCAAAATATTAAGCCGGTAGTAGCCATCTACTCGACTTTTCTCCAGCGCGCTTATGACCAACTGATCCATGATGTGGCCATTCAAGACCTAGATCTATTGCTCGCCGTCGATAGAGCAGGCTTAGTTGGAGAAGATGGTTCAACCCATGCAGGTTGTTTTGATATTGGTATGCTGCGCGGCTTACCAAAAGCTGTATTGATGACGCCTTCAAGTGCTGAAGAGCTTCGCAATATGCTTTTCACCGGTTACCAATATCAAGGTTTAGCTGCGGTTCGCTATCCACGTGGCAGCGTTCCAACACAAATAGATACACCTATGCAGGCAATTGAGCTAGGGCAAAGCCGAACGCTCAATCAAGGCAGTAAAGTTGCGCTTCTAAATTTCGGACCTTTGCTAGAAACAGCTCTAGAGGTTGCAAACGACCAAGGTTATACCCTAATCGATATGCGCTTTGTTAAGCCTCTCGATCACAATGCCCTTAAAGATGCAGCAAAAAGTCATGACTTATTAGTAAGCATAGAAGATCACAGCATCATTAATGGCGCAGGCTCAAGTGTGAGTGAGTACCTACATAAAGAACAGATCAACATACCTTTACTGATGTTAGGTATACCTGATCGTTGGATTGGCCACGCATCTCGCGCACAGCAACTTCAACAGTGCGGTCTTGATGCTGCAGGTATGATTAAGGTAATCGAAGAGCGGCTAAAAACGATCGTTTAAAGCCAAAAGTAAGCAACCAACTGCAGAATTGCCGCGGCATAAACACCTGCCAGCAAGTCATCCAGCATAATACCCACACCACCAGAAACTTTCTGGTCAGCCCATTTGATCGGCCAAGGCTTCCAAATATCAAAAATACGGAATAGCACAAAACCAAGAGCGATCCATTCCCAGCCGGTTGGTGCAAGCGTCATGGTCAGCCAAAAGCCAACAAACTCATCCCAGACAATGCCGCCATGATCATGCACACCAATATCTTTTGAAGTGCGATCGCATAACCAAATGCCGATGATAGCCGTAACCACCAACATCAATAGATAAAACGGCAAACTCAAGTGTTGGAACCAAAGATAAGGAATGATCGCCGCCAAAGTGCCGATAGTACCAGGCATCCAAGGAGCAGCACCGCTACCTAGGCCAAACGCTAGAAAATGGATCGGATTTTTCCAAACAGTACTAGGTACTTTATTCACGGTTATTCCTTTACGGCTTAGTCTAACAATCGCGGCTAACAGCCTACTTGAACATCAGGATTGGTGGAAGTGATCATAACCTGAGCCTGCAATTTCACAAGGTTCCCCTCGAAGAAACAGACTGAGCTCTGACTCCTCTGTGACCTTACCAATAACGGCTACTGAGGTTGGTAAACTAGGAATTAACGCTAAATGTTCCGGCGGTAGGGTGAAACATAGCTCAAAATCTTCACCACCGGTCAACGCCCACTGCTGTGCCTGCTGTTCCCCATAAGTATCCACCAGCTGAGAAGAGATCGGCAAGGCTTCTATCTGCAAACGCGCACCAAGATTGCCACTCGCTTTTAATATATGTGCTAAATCGGATAACAAGCCATCAGAGATATCCACACAGCTACTGGCATAACCCACTAACGATTGACCAAGACCGATGCGCGGTACAGGCGAATAGAAACGCTCGAGTAAATACTCTGCATGAGTTTCATTAGCAAACCCATTAAGCAGCCCTTCAAGACCTCCACGGCTATCACCTAAGTTACCGCTAACGCAGATAATATCGCCCGGTTTAGCTCCATGACGACAAAGTCCCTTCCCTTGAGGTACAAAGCCATGCACTTGAGCAGAAAGCGTCAGAGGCCCGCGCGTGGTATCACCACCAATGAGCGCAATACTGTAGTCTTGGCAGCGTATGCCTAATTGTGAACTAAAGCGTTTCAGCCAATCTGCATCGGTTTGCGGCAAAGTAAGCGCAAGCGTCAGCCAAGCAGGCTTCGCACCCATAGCCGCTAGATCACTCACAGCCGAACCCATAAGGCGATCTGCCAGTTGCTCCGGCTGTATATCAGGTAGAAAATGAGTGCCTTCAACCAGCGTATCAATAGAAACGGCGAGTTGCTGACCCTCGGGCAAATTAAGCAGTGCGCAGTCGTCCCCTACCCCTAAAGCAACAGAAGCATCCGAAGATGCTTCTGAAACCTGTGCGAAGTAGCGCTGTATCAGCTCAAATTCACCCAGCGGCATAGCTTACGCTTTACCTTCTCGTTTAGCGCGAATTTCGGCCATACGCACACGTTGCGCTAGTTTATCTAGCACGCCGTTCACATAACGATGACTGTCGGTTGCACCGAACGTCTTCGCCAATTCAACACTTTCATTGATCGCGACGCGATATGGCACTTCCATGCGCTTAGAAAGCTCATAAGCACCGATACGTAGAACGTTCAATTCAACAGGATCCAACTCTTCGATCTGACGATCAAGGAAGTCAGTAAACAGACCATCAAGCTCTGTTTTAGTTGCCGCAACGTTCTGCAACAATTCAGAGAATAAACGTACATCCGTATCACGCATGTCGTTATCTACACGGAATTGCGCTTCTAGTTCATGCAGAGGCTGACCAGCTAATGACCAAGAATACAAAGCCTGCAGCGCATAGCTACGAGCATTACGACGCTGAGATGTTAGCGAAGGTTTCTTTTTAGCTGCAGATTTTTTTTCGTTGTCACTCATCTGGCTTTAAACCTCAAGCTGCTTAAGCAAGCTAACCATTTCCAGAGCGGAAAGCGCTGCTTCTGCACCTTTGTTACCCATTTTAGTACCTGAACGCTCAACAGCTTGTTCGATGCTGTTTACTGTAAGGATACCGTTCGCAATAGGAAGATCATAATCCAAAGATACCTGTGCAACGCCTTTAGAGCTCTCGCCAGATACATACTCAAAGTGTGGAGTACCGCCACGGATAACCGCACCTAGTGCGATAATCGCGTCATCTTTCTTCTGCGCTGCAACGCGTTTAACTGCCAACGGAATTTCGAAAGCACCAGGCACACGGATTACACGAATATTATCTTCGCTTACGCCATGACGCTTTAGAGTGTCGATTGCACCCTCTAGCAAGCTCTCAACAACGAATGCATTAAAACGGCCAACAACAATTGCATAGTTGCCGTCTGCGTTTACAAAATCACCTTCAAAGGTTTTAACAGTCATGATTTAAATACCGTTACAGTTATTCTTCACAAGGAATATATTCTTCAATCTCCAGATCAAAACCAGAGATCGCATTAAACTTCATTGGAGAGCTAAGTAGGTTCATTTTACCTACACCTAGGTCTCGCAAGATTTGTGATCCAGTACCTACTGTTAGGTAAGCACCTGATGCACTGACATTAATTTTGGATTTCTGACGACCGTTGATCATCAGATCCGTCGCATCGCTTAGATCGATACGGTCGCCCGTATCAAGTAGAAGCACAACACCTTGCCCCTCTTTAGCAACACGCTCCAATGCTTTACGCATAGTCCATTTCGGCTCATCGCCAGGTGCTACCGCACCAACTACATCACGTAGTACCTCTGTACGGCTATGAACACGTACATATGCAGGTTCATCAGCTTTCAGCTCACCTAGCGTCATCGCTAGATGCGTGCAGTTTTGGATTTCGTCACGGTAAGTGATGTAGTTAAAATCACCGTACTCAGTAGACATCACACCTTCGGATTCACGTGCAACTGTATGCTCATTAGCCGTACGGTAGTGAATTAGGTCCGCAATTGTACCGATCTTAAGATTGTGCTTTTCCGCAAACTCTTCCAGATCAGGACGACGTGCCATAGTGCCGTCATCATTCATAATCTCAACGATCGCAGCCGCTGGTGTAAAGCCTGCCAAACGAGCAAGATCACAACCCGCTTCAGTATGACCAGCACGGCTTAAAACACCACCCGGCTGAGCCATCAATGGGAAAATGTGGCCCGGCTGAACAATATCTTCTGCCTTGGCATCTGCTTTTACGGCTGTACGTACAGTCAATGCACGGTCAGCAGCAGAGATACCTGTCGTTACACCTTCCGCCGCTTCAATAGACATCGTAAAGTTGGTTGAGAACTGAGCACCATTGCTCTGTACCATTAGAGGTAGGTTCAACTGCTCACAACGCTCACGCGTCAACGTTAGGCAAATAAGGCCACGAGCGTGAGTCGCCATAAAGTTGATATCATCCGGGCGAACCATCTCTGCAGCAATTACAAGATCGCCTTCATTCTCGCGATCTTCATCATCCATCAGGATGACCATTTTTCCCTGACGAATATCTTCAATCAATTCTTGCGGGGTATTTAATTTCATTAACTTCGTACCGTCGTTAGCGGTTAAAACCGTGAGCGATTAAGGTGTCCATTGTTAGGCCCTGTTCGCTCTGTTCATTATTATCAGTTGTTTGACCATGACCAATTAGGCGCTCTAGATAGCGAGCGATGATATCCACTTCCAAATGAACCTGTCGTCCTGTGACATATTCAGTCATGATCGTTTCTTGTGCCGTGTGAGGCACAATATTCAATTCAAAGCAGTCACCGTCAAGGGCATTTACCGTCAAACTAATACCATCAACCGTCACCGAGCCTTTCGCTGCTAAATAGCGTTGAATCGCAGCAGGTGCTTTGACACTAAAGCGAATGGAACGGGCATCTTCACTACGCGATACTATTTCACCAATACCATCGACATGGCCAGTGACAATATGACCACCTAAGCGACTGGTCGGCATCAATGCCTTTTCCAGATTCACTCGCTCTCCAATCGCTAAAGTATGGAAACGCGTATGAGCCAATGTCTCTCGAGAAACATCAGCAATAAAGCCATCACCGGGAAATTCTACTGCGGTTAAGCAAACACCATTAGTGGCGATGCTATCACCCAGTTTAACGTCCGCCAGATCCAACTGACCTGTGCGAACATATAAGCGCATATCACCCGCTTGCTCTTCAATCGCTGCAATCGTACCTACAGCTTCAATAATACCGGTGAACATCTATGCATTTTCTCCATATTGAGGCTGTAAGATCAGTTTTAGATCATCACCCAACATGCGGCTATCTAACATCTGCAGTTCTACCTGCTCTGACATTTTAGTTAAGGGTAGCTCAAATAGTGGTTTAGCCTGACTTCCTAACAACTTCATCGCCATATAAACATGAAGTTCATCAGCAAGTTTCTGCTCTACAAACGCACCGGCCAACACTGAGCCGGTTTCAACAAGCAGATCGTTACACTGCTCTTCAGACGCGAGCCAACGTAACAAAGGCAATAAAGCCACACGGCCATTTTCAGCAGGCATCACTAGAACTTCTGCACCTGCGTCCTTAAGTTTGTTCTGCGCTATTGTATCATCAGAACAAGTAACAATAAGCGTTCGCCCCGGCTGCTTAAGAATGGAAGCAGTCAGCGGCATCTGTAAACGGCTATCCAAAACAACGCGTAATGGCTGTTTCTGTACGACATCCGCAACATTAGGCAGATTTAACTGCGCTTCGCGAACCGTCAGTGCTGAGTCATCTTGTAGAATGGAACCTATACCAGTCAGAATCACTGACGATTGAGCCCGCAATTTCTGTACATCACCGCGTGCAGCAGGGCCCGTAATCCACTTAGATTCACCTGAAGCCATCGCTGTCCGACCATCAAGGCTGATCGCAGATTTAATCCTAACAAAAGGTAAACCCGTCTCCATACGCTTGATAAAACCGGGGTTCAACGCTCGAGCTGATTCTTCAAGTAAACCCGATGTAGCTTCAATACCTGCTTCACGGAGCATAGTCATACCACGACCAGCAACCTGAGGGTTTGGATCAACCATCGCGGCAACTACTCGCGCGACGCCAGCGTTGATTAATGCCTCAGAACAAGGCGGAGTACGACCATAATGGCTACAAGGCTCTAGGGTTACATACGCTGTCGCCCCTTTCGCTTCTTCACCCGCAGCACGCAGTGCATTCACCTCGGCATGGCCTTCACCTGCTCGATAATGAAACCCTTCACCCACGATATTGCCCTTTTTGACTAACACACAGCCAACACGCGGATTAGGTTGCGTGGTATATAGCCCCTCTTTCGCCAATTGAATGGCGCGGGCCATATATTCGCGATCAGAGACAGACCAAGTCGCACTCACTTTGCAGCACCCTCAGTATCATGCTCTTCCGATAAGCGTTCGATCTCAGCTTTAAACTCATTAATATCTTGAAAACTACGGTACACAGAAGCAAAACGTACATAAGCAACTTCATCGAGTTTGCGCAGTTCAGCCATCACCTCTTCACCAATCTGACGCGACGGTAGCTCGCGCTCACCTGTCGCACGTAGACGATGCTTAATACGGTTAATACAAGCTTCAAACTCTTCAATAGAAACGGGACGTTTTTCTAGTGCACGATGAATACCTGCACGAAGTTTTTCATCATCAAACGGTTGGCGAGAGCCATCAGCCTTAATCAGGCGAGGCATCAGCAGTTCTGCTGCTTCGTAGGTAGTAAAGCGCTCATTACAGTTAACACACTCGCGACGTCGACGCACCTGCTGACCTTCGGCCACCAGTCGAGAATCAACCACTTTGGTTTCATTGGCATGACAAAAAGGACAATGCATCAACTTTTCCTGTGTAAAGAGCGTTTATCTTCTCTGAGCTTAGTCTGAGAACAAAAAAGGGCGACCTTTTGGGTCGCCCGAGGATTGTACATTTTTCCGACTATAACTTACAGCCGGAACCCTGTTTTACTTGTATACAGGGAAACGTGCGCAGATCTCTTTAACTTGAGATTTAACGCGTGCGATCACATCATCATTGTTGATGTCATCTAGAATGTCGCAGATCCAGTTTGTTAGCTCTGTAACTTCCGCTTCTTTGAAACCACGGCGCGTTACAGCTGGCGTACCGATACGTAGACCAGATGTTACAAACGGAGAACGTGGATCGTTTGGAACAGAGTTTTTGTTTACAGTGATGTTGGCACGACCTAGCGCTGCATCAGCATCTTTACCTGTAAATTCTTTGTCGATCATATCAACAAGGAATAGGTGATCATCAGTACCTTCAGAAACGATCTTAATACCGCGTTTCATGAAAGTTTCAGCCATCGCCTGAGCGTTTTTAACAACCTGAGCTTGGTATTCTTTCCACTCTGGGTCCATTGCTTCTTTGAAGCAAACCGCTTTACCAGCGATTACGTGCATCAATGGGCCGCCCTGAGATTCTGGGAATACAGCGAAGTTAAGTTTCTTCTGCAGATCTTCATCAGCATTTGCAGATAGGATCAAACCACCACGTGGACCACCTAGTGTTTTGTGAGTTGTTGTTGTAACAACATCAGCGACACCGATTGGAGAAGGGTAAACGCCAGCAGCAACAAGACCTGCGATGTGAGCCATATCAACAAATAGGAACGCGCCTACTTTGTCTGCGATATCGCGGAAACGCTGCCAATCAACAACACGTGAGTATGCAGAGAAACCTGCAACGATCATTTTTGGTTTGTGCTCTTCAGCTAGACGCTCAACTTCAGCGTAATCGATCTCACCCGTTTCTGGGTTTAGACCGTACTGAACCGCATTGTAGATACGACCAGAGAAAGAAACTGCAGCACCGTGAGTCAAGTGACCACCGTGAGCAAGGCTCATACCTAGAACAGTATCGCCTGGCTGACAAAGCGCCATGTAAACAGCAGCGTTAGCTTGAGAACCAGAATGAGGCTGAACGTTTGCGTAAGTTGCACCGAACAACTCTTTAGCACGATCAATCGCTAGCTGCTCAACAACATCTACGTGTTCACAACCACCGTAGTAACGCTTGTTCGGGTAACCTTCAGCGTATTTGTTAGTCAGCGCAGAACCCTGAGCTTCCATAACGCGAGGGCTAGTGTAGTTTTCAGACGCAATCAGTTCGATGTGCTCTTCCTGACGTACAGTTTCAGCCTGCATTGCAGACCATAGATCCGCGTCGAAATCAGCGATAGTCATATCTTTGCTAAACATAGGAGTTTCTGTCCCCTGAATACAATGTGGACCCTGTTCAGCTGCAATAACAACGGCAAAGCCGCCAGAACATTCCAGCGTAGAACCATTTGGGAATTGGGAAAGCGCGTATTATAGCGAAACATTTCCGCGGATACACTTGAATCATCCGCAAAACTGCTTCAATTTTATTCAATAAAAAGAGCTCAGGGGCTTCCCCAAGCTCTTTTTACAATCGGAATAGGATCATTCGACTTTTACATTCGCCGTTTTCGCAGCGCCCGGGTCTGGCTTGGGCAAATTGACTTCCAACACTCCATTATCAAATTTCGCTGTAATTTTATCTGGATCAACACTGTCACCAACCGATAACCGTCTTACAAATTGTCCGAAATGACGCTCCTGACGAATTATTTTCCCTTCTTTTTCTTCCTTATCCTCTGTTTTAGTTTCAGCCTTAATCGTTAACAAACCATGCTCCAAACTTACCTGTACATCCTCTTTTTTCACTCCAGGTAAATCAGCCTTTATACAATACCCGGTATCAGATTCATGAATATCTATAGCAGGCACTTTATCATCACCGCTTGTAGTAACTGGAACAAAGAAACGATTCAAGAAAGCATCATCAAAAAGGCTGTTAAATCTTGATAGTTCACCCATGATCACTCTCCTCTATTATGTGGTTACTTTCTATACAGCAGATTCGTAATCTCAGTTTAGAAAGCCCTTCGACTCTCGCCAGTACAAAAATTGATCAGGATCAAGATAGATATTAATTACCAATTTCCGGTAAAATCGGGAGCATTAATTATTTAACAAATAAGAGTTGAACCCTTCATGGCTCAATACGTTTATTCAATGAACCGCGTTGGCAAAATCGTTCCGCCAAAGCGTGAAATCCTGAAAGATATCTCTCTTTCTTTTTTCCCTGGCGCCAAAATCGGCGTATTGGGTCTGAACGGTGCGGGTAAATCTACCCTACTAAAAATCATGGCTGGCTTAGATACCGACATTATCGGTGAAGCTCGCCCAATGCCTGGCATCAACGTAGGTTACCTACCTCAGGAACCAGAACTGGACGAAACAAAAACAGTTCGTGAGATCGTTGAAGAGTCCGTTGCTGATGTTAAAGAAGCGCTAGATGGTCTAGAAGCTGTTTATGCAGCTTACGCAGAACCAGATGCTGACTTTGATGAATTGGCTAAGAAACAAGCTGAATTTGAAAACCTGATCCAAGCTAAAGATGGTCACAACCTTGAAACAGCACTTGAACGTGCTGCTGATGCGATGCGTCTTCCTGCTTGGGATGCAGAAGTTAAGCACCTATCCGGTGGTGAACGTCGCCGTGTAGCGCTATGTCGCTTACTGTTAGACAAGCCAGACATGCTGCTTCTAGACGAACCAACCAACCACTTGGATGCAGAATCTGTTGCTTGGATCGAGCGTTTCCTTCAGGAATACCCGGGTACCGTTGTGGCAATTACCCACGACCGTTATTTCCTAGATAACGCTGCTGGCTGGATTTTGGAACTTGACCGTGGACGCGGCATTCCATACGAAGGTAACTACTCTTCTTGGTTAGAACAGAAAGAAGCCCGCCTAGAACAGGAAGCGAAACAGGAAGCTGCTCACCGCAAATCTGTTTCTGCGGAACTTGAGTGGGTACGCCAAGGTTCTAAAGGCCGTCAATCTAAATCTAAAGCGCGTCTTAAGCAGTTCGAAGAGATGAACTCTAAAGAGTTCCAATCTCGTAATGAAACACAGGAAATCTACATTCCACCAGGACCACGTCTTGGCGATAAAGTTATCGACGCGAATGGTATTTCTAAAGCTTACGGCGACAAGGTTCTATTTGAAGACCTAAGTTTCTCTATCCCACAAGGCGCTATCGTCGGCATTATCGGTGGTAACGGCGCAGGTAAATCCACGCTGTTCCGCATGATCGCTGGCGAAGAGCAACCAGATTCTGGTGAGATCGAAATCGGTTCTACTGTGCAGTTAGCTTACGTTAACCAGTCTCGCGATCTAAACGGCGACAAAACAGTGTTTGAAGAACTATCTGATGGTCAGGACATGATCACAGTAGGCAACTACACGACGCCTTCTCGCTCTTACTGTGGCCGCTTTAACTTCAAAGGCGGCGATCAGCAGAAGTTCGTCAAAGATCTTTCTGGTGGTGAGCGTAACCGTCTGCATATGGCGAAACTCCTTAAAGAAGGCGGCAACGTTCTGCTATTGGACGAACCAACCAACGACCTTGATATCGAAACACTACGTGCCCTTGAGGAAGCTCTTCTAGCCTTCCCAGGTTGTGCGGTAGTTATTTCCCACGACCGTTGGTTCCTTGACCGTATCTGTACTCACATGCTGGCTTACGAAGGCGACTCCCACGTAGAGTTCTTCGAAGGTAACTACACTGAGTATCAAGCTGATTACAAACGCCGTTACGGTAAAGAGCATCAGCCAGAGCGCATCAAGTACAAGCGTATTGCGGATCTATAATCCCTATACCTATAAAAAGCCGGGCAGTGCCCGGCTTTTTTGTTTATAAGACAATCAGTCAGCAATATTAACCTTATCTCGGCCGGTATCTTTAGCGCTGTATAAGGCATCGTCGGAGCGTTGCAATAGCGAATCCACATCATCTTCAGCTTTCAAACTGGCAACTCCTATACTCGTGGTAAAGCCAATTCTTTCTCCTGAAGGCGTTTTCACCTGCTCATCGTGGCAGCCCACGCGGATCTGCTCAGCCACTTCAACCGCCTGATTTGTATCCAGGCCGGGAAGCACCATTAAGAACTCTTCACCACCGTATCGACAAACTAAATCCAATCGCTTGCGAGCAGATTTTCGCATCACTTTAGCAAAACGCTGCAGCACGATATCACCTGCGGCATGACCGTAGGTGTCGTTAAAGCTCTTGAACTTATCTAGATCAAATAACAGAACACTCAGCGGCTTACCCTGATCTCTCATCAGTTTGATATCGCCACTTAACTGCTCCATCGCCTGCCGTCTATTTGCCAAACCAGTAAGGGGATCTCGTGTCGCTTGTCGATAAAGGCCCAACAACATGTTCAGTTGATTCACAGCCGCCCAACACGCAATTAAGCCCAATACAGCCAACAACCAGAGACTGTTAATCCCATCAATGGTACCAGCCAAGCCGCGGAACAATTGAGTTAGATACTCAACCAGCAAAAGAGCAACGGTATAACCCAGCGCCTCCAAAATAGACAAAGGAAAAACAGCCATCATGGTCATGATCATAAATGGAAAGAAGTGATAACCCGCCACATTAAATTCATAACCATGCGCAATGAGCATGGAGCTTGAGGCGCACTGAAAAGCAGACAAGATGACGACTAGCAAAGCAAGTCTTAACTTCGCTAAACGCATGCTATAGCGTTTATATCCCCACAGAGCCAAACCCACACAGGCAAGCGCCGTTAGACCACGAGCATATGCGATTGAGAGCAGCATATCCTCGGGCAATAGCAAATAATCCACCAGCAACCAAGCAGGCTGAATCAAGGCAAGTAAGAGGGAGATAATCCGAATACGACGAAAAAGAAAATGACTGCGAGTCTGGTTGAAATATCGAGAATGCCTACGACCACTGGAGACATCCAAAAGCGCTTCTAACAACATATTGTTTATTACTACTTTATTTTTATTCTTGTTATATCACTCAGCATGTAAGACTTAGTTTAGTCCAAATGCACAAGCTGAGCTTTAGAGATCAAACTATGATAAAGCCCTTTTATTTTCAAGGGTTATATTCGCGATTACATCTTGACCACAGTTTTTTTTGCAGTAATGTCTATAATTATATGAGCTAAATACTCTTTTTCTTAGGAAGAAATGCTGTGACCACATCAGATACTGAACGCCGTCGTTTTACCCGTATCCACTTTGATGCTCAGACTGAATTGAAGCGAGATAATGAAACTTGGGATGTCGCCTTAGTGGATATTTCTTTCAATGGTATTCTTGTAAAAAGTAAGCAACCACTAGCGCTGCAAAAAGGAGATGAAGTTCAAGCAGTCATCCACCTTCTCGGCGATGACATTGCTATTCGCACCCCTGCGACAATGGCCCATCAGCGTGACAATGAGTACGGTTTTCTCATCGAGAATTTGGATCTTGATTCACTAACACTGCTACGCCGCCTAGTCGAACTTAACCTAGGCGACGAAACATTGTTGGAGCGCGAATTAGATCATTTTTTTGAAGACTAACTAGAGCGCCTCTAAAGCCTCTGTCAATTTAGTAACAGCTACAATATCCATGCCTTGAAGCTGCTCTTTAGGGACGTTTCCTTTAGGAACGATTGCACGTTTAAATCCATGCTTAGCAGCTTCTCGGATTCTTTCCTGTCCATTTGGTACAGGCCTTATCTCCCCAGACAAACCGACCTCCCCAAATACCATTAGGTCATGCGGTAAAGATTGATCACGGAAGCTGGACACAACCGCCAGCAGCAACGCCAAGTCGGCACTGGTTTCTAATACCTTCACCCCACCTACAACGTTAACAAAAACATCTTGGTCACCCGTCATAATGCCGCCATGACGATGCAACACAGCGAGTAACATAGCCATTCGGTTTTGCTCTAAACCTACAGCAACACGACGAGGGTTATTCATATGGGATTGATCAACTAACGCCTGAATCTCTACTAACAAAGGGCGAGTACCTTCCCAAACCACCATAACAACACTGCCGGGGCTCGGACCTTCTTCACGACTTAGGAAGATTGAACTTGGATTTTTAACTTCCTTCAGGCCGTTTTCGAGCATGGCGAAAACACCCAATTCATTCACCGCACCAAAACGGTTTTTATGCGAGCGCAAGGTTCTAAAACGAGAATCAGACGACCCCTCAAGCTGAAGGGAACAGTCAATCATATGCTCCAAAACTTTCGGCCCAGCCAAAGAACCGTCTTTAGTAACATGGCCGACAAGGAACAAAACTGTGCCTGTTTGTTTTGCATAGCGAGTTAGGTACGCAGCTGATTCCCTTACCTGAGATACAGAGCCCGGAGCTGATTGAACATCAGCCATGTGCATCACTTGGATAGAATCAATAACCATCACTTTCGGTTTTAACTGTTGAGCGGTGTTACAGATTTCTTCAACGCTAGTTTCAGAGAGCATTTTTAATTGCGCGGTTGGCAAACCTAAACGGCTAGCGCGCATGGCCACTTGTTGTAATGATTCCTCACCGGTGACATAAAGTGCAGGCATCCGTTCAGCCAAAAAACACATTGTCTGTAACAACAAAGTACTTTTACCGGCACCTGGATGACCACCCATCAGAACTGCAGACCCAGGAACCAAACCACCACCAAGCACTCGATCCAACTCGCCTGCGCCGGAAGTAAAGCGCGGCATCTCCTCTAGCGCTACTTCAGAGAGATTAACCACCTTATCTTTACCAGCACCACCTGCATAACCATCAAAACGCACATTACGCGCTTCATTCGTAGCGGTCTTCGCAGTCGCTAAACGAACCTCGGTCAAGGTATTCCAAGCATTACAGGCGGTACACTGCCCTTGCCACTTAGTGTAATCGGCTCCACAGTCATTACATACGTAGGCTGTTTTTTGGCGTGCCATCACTCTCTCCAAAGCTTTATCTATAAGTAAGAATTCTACCCAACACTCTGCTTATAACCTATAGATCTTTTCTTATTTTATGATTGCTCTACAATCAGATACCTATATAAGAACAAGGGTAAACCCCTACATCACAGGAGATGTATATGAAGCTGGAAACAATTGCCGTTCACGGTGGCTACTCCCCAGACCCAACAACTAAAGCGGTTGCGGTTCCGATCTATCAAACTACATCTTATGCTTTTGATGATGCTCAACATGGTGCTGACCTTTTCGATCTCAAAGTAGAAGGTAATATTTATACCCGCATCATGAACCCAACGACTGACGTACTTGAAAAGCGTCTAGCAGAAATGGAAGGCGGTATCGCTGCTCTTGCTGTAGCGTCAGGTATGGCAGCAATCACTTACGCGATTCAAACAATTGCAGCGACTGGGGACAATATTATCTCCACCAGCGAATTGTACGGTGGCACCTACAACCTGTTTGCTCACACGCTACCTCATCAAGGGATCGAAGTTAGATTTGCCAACAAAGATGACGTTAGCGAAATCGAGAGCAAAATCGATGCAAACACTAAAGCGCTTTTCTGTGAATCTGTAGGTAACCCATCAGGCGGTATCGCGGATATTGAAAAGCTAGCGGATGTGGCACACCGTAATGGCATCCCGCTGATTGTGGATAACACAGTACCAAGCCCTGCTATGTGGCGCCCCATCGAGCACGGTGCCGACATCGTTGTTCACTCAGTGACTAAGTATATTGGCGGACACGGTAACTCTATTGGTGGCGTAGTTATCGATTCGGGTAAATTCCCCTGGGCAGACAATGCTGAACGTTTCCCTCTGCTAAATACACCTGATGCGTCTTACCATGGTGTTGTCTATACCGAAGCCCTTGGCCCAGCCGCTTATATTGGTCGCTGTCGTGTAGTACCACTTCGTAACACCGGCGCCGCTATATCTCCTATGAATGCCTTCATGATCCTACAAGGCCTAGAGACTCTGGCCCTCCGTATGGAGCGCATCAATGAAAACAGCGCAAAGATTGCTAACTTCCTAGAGCAACACGATCAGGTTAGCTGGGTTAAGTATGCAGGCCTCGAAAGCCATAAAGACTACGATCTTGCTCAGAAATATCTGAACGGGCAAGCATCCGGCATTATCAGTTTCGGTCTTAAAGCGGGCCGAGCAGCCACAGCACCGTTCTATGATGCTCTGCAGATTTTCACTCGACTGGTAAACATCGGTGACTGTAAATCTCTTGCGGCCATTCCAGCTGAAACAACACACCGTCAGCTCAATGATGAGGAACTGGCATCAGCTGGCGTATCACCTGAGATGGTTCGTTTATCGATAGGTATTGAACACGCTGATGATCTGATTGCAGATTTAGAACAAGCACTTGCTGCTGTGAATAAATAACACCTTTATCGAACTAGAAAAATTGATATAAAAAGGCCGCTAAATATGCGGCCTTTTCTTATTCAATCAGAACTCAATTAAAAATCGATTTAACTTTATTCCACATGGTACGTGCATTTTCTTCTGGCGCCTCAGGTGACTGAGCCAATTCACGAAGTTTATGCATTTTATTCATCGCAAGTTGGTACTGTTGTGTAACATCGTCAGCACTGGATGCATTGAACTCAAGATCATTTACTAAGCCATCTCTTAAACCATAGATCCAGCCATGGACAGTAACTTCCTGATCATGCGCCCAAGCTTGCTGCAAAATTGTGGTTTCACACAGATTCCTAGACTGCTCAATCACATTAAGCTCACACAAACGATCCAACTGCTGGTGCGAGTCCTCCCATGTAGACAGGAAGTCTTTATGTTTGTCATAAACACGACGAATATTACGCAGCCAATTATCAATCAGCCCATGGGGTTCATCTTCGATAGAAGCCGCTACACCACCACAACCATAGTGGCCAACAACCATGATGTGCTTAACTTTAAGCACCTCTACCGCGTATTGAACGACTGACAGACAATTCATATCTGTATGAACAACAACGTTTGCAACGTTACGGTGAACAAATAGCTCACCCGGCATCATGCCAACAATTTCGTTCGCAGGAACACGACTGTCAGAACAGCCAATCCACAGATACTCAGGTGATTGCTGTTGCGCTAGTGTTTCAAAAAAATGCGGGTCTTCCTGATTTATCTTTTCCGCCCATTCGCGGTTGCTTTCTAAAAGATGAGTAAGCTTGTTCATTAATCACTCTTATAAACAAAGAGGGGCTTATGCCCCTCTGAAATCCAAATCAAAATTAAGACTGATGATACTTCGCACTTAGTTCGTGTACTGCATCAACAAACGCTTTAGGCTGCGCTGGATCTACAAACTGGTGAATACCATGGCCTAGATTAAATACGTGACCAGAACCATTGCCATACTGCCCTAAGATGAACTCAACTTCTTGTTCAATACGGTTTGCTGGAGCATATAGAACACTTGGATCCATGTTGCCTTGAAGAGCAACTTTGTCACCTACACGCGCACGCGCATTACCAATATCTGTTGTCCAATCCAAACCTAGCGCATCAGAGCCTGCTTCAGCCATTGCTTCTAGCCACTGACCGCCATTCTTAGTAAACATGATCACTGGTACTTTACGACCATCGTGTTCGCGAATTAGACCATCAACAATCTGTTTCATGTATTTAAGCGAGAACTCTTGGTAGCAAGGACCACTTAGTGCACCGCCCCAAGTATCGAAGATTTGTACAGCCTGTGCACCCGAGCGAATCTGCTCGTTCAAGTAAGTCGTTACAGACTGTGCAAGCTTATCTAGCAACGCGTGCATAATCTCAGGCGTTGCATACATCATCTGCTTAACATGACGGAAGTCTTTACTAGAACCACCTTCAACCATGTAAGTAGCAAGTGTCCACGGGCTACCAGAGAAGCCAATCAGCGGTACACGACCGTTTAGCTCACGACGGATCTCTTTAACCGCATTCATTACGTAATCAAGATCTCTTGCTGCATCTGGTACAGGCAAGTCAGCAACGTCTTGTTCTGTACGGATGATCTTTTTAAAACGTGGGCCTTCACCCACTTCAAAGTAAAGCCCAAGACCCATTGCATCCGGAATTGTTAGGATATCGGAAAACAAAATTGCAGCATCGAGGTCATAACGCTCTAAAGGCTGAATGGTAACTTCACAAGCCAACTCTTTATTTTTGCAAAGGCTTAGAAAATCACCCGCTTTCGCACGAGTCTCACGGTACTCTGGAAGGTAACGACCCGCCTGACGCATCATCCAAACTGGAGTTGCATCTACAGGTTCACGAAGTAATGCACGTAGGAAACGATCGTTTTTCAATTCAGCCATTTGTGTCAGCCACTTATATCTTGTAAATTCGAATTGGTCGCTATTTTAACGATTTTTAAGAGGAATTACCTGTGATTCCATCCCTCTTTAACTAACTTTGTGATCTAAGTTTGAAAAAATACTGCCTGTTACTGTTTTTAGTTATTTTGAGTGGTTGCCAATCCCAACCGACTAAGCCCATAAATCTGGCTCCTGCCAAGTTAGCAATATTTCAAAAAAGAGCAAGTTTGGTTAGATACTAGCGCTACCAGCACACACAATGAGCAAACGTTTAATAACAAACTAAAAACAAGATTGGCCTTATATGGCGCTGAAGACATCCGAACATTAGGCTCATCACAATCACCTAAGACAGGGCAGGTTATTCAAAGCCGAGTAATTCCATTTAATGGACGACAACGATATCAGATGAGGATCAGTAGGAATCAACGAGAACTTATTTCTGCAGATTATCCCATCTCATCAACTAACAGTGATCAGTTAGCTATCAATGATTTCTTAAGCAGCATTCACCATAAAATCATCAATGCTGATCAGTATTTTTAGACATAAAAAAATCCGGCCTTCTTAGAAGTACCGGATTTTCTAAACGGATTAGTTAGAGATTAAACTTCCAAGTAATCCAGCATACCTTCAGCAGCCTTACGACCTTCAGCAATCGCAGTTACCACTAGATCAGAACCGCGTACCATATCACCACCAGCGAATACTTTTTCGTTAGTAGTCTGGAACGGGAATGCATGCTGTTCTGGCGCTTTAACACGACCATCTTCATGCAGATCAATACCAAAGTCAGCAAACCATGGCGCTGGGCTAGGACGGAAACCAAATGCCACAAGAATAGCATCCGCTTCTAGAACCTCTTCAGAACCCGGAACGACTTCAGCACGACGACGACCATTTTCGTCTGGCTCGCCCATCTGTGTGCTAACAACCTTGATACCGGTTACTTTGCCGTTTTCACCTACAACTTCAACAGGCTGACGGTTGAACTGGAACTGTACGCCTTCTTCACGCGCATTTTCCACTTCTTTCTTAGAACCAGGCATGTTCGCTTCGTCACGACGGTAAGCACAAATTACAGACTCAGCGCCCTGACGGATAGATGTACGGTTACAGTCCATCGCAGTATCACCACCGCCAAGCACAACAACTTTCTTACCCTTCAGGTCAATGAAGCCGTTTTCATCTTGCTCGAAGCCAAGGCAGTTATTCACATTAGAGATCAAGAACGGAAGCGCATCATACACACCATCTAGATCTTCACCTGGGAAACCACCTTTCATGTAAGTGTAAGTGCCCATACCTAGGAATACTGCGTCGTATTGATCGATCAGATCCTGCATCTGAACATCTTTACCTACTTCAGTATTCAGACGGAATTCAACACCCATCTCAGTAAAGATTTCACGACGACGAGACATTACGTCTTTTTCCAGTTTGAATTCTGGAATACCGAACGTTAGAAGACCGCCGATCTCTGGATTACGATCAAAGACTACTGGTTTAACACCATTACGTACCAGAACGTCCGCAGCAGCCAAGCCTGCAGGACCTGCACCAATCACTGCAACTTTCTTATCAGTCTTTGGTGCCTGAGACATATCAGGCTTCCAACCCATCGCGAATGCAGTATCTGTAATGTACTTTTCTACAGAACCGATAGTTACCGCACCAAAACCGTCGTTCAGTGTACAAGCACCTTCACATAGACGATCTTGTGGGCAAACACGACCACAAACTTCTGGCAGAGAGTTAGTCTGGTGACTTAACTCAACTGCTTCCATGATGTTCCCTTCAGAAATTAGCTTCAGCCAATTCGGGATATGGTTATGCACAGGGCATTTCCATGAACAATATGGGTTACCACACTCTAAACAACGGTGTGATTGCTCAGATGCTTCTTCTTTCGCAAACGGCTCGTAGATCTCACCAAAGCCTTCTTTACGTACATCTGCATCAATTTTCTGTGGTCCTTTACGACCCACATCGAGGAACTGAAAATCGTTGTTCAAACGGTCAGCCATAATCCTCACCTCTTAAAAGCAGCCCTTAACAGCAGGGCTGCGGATTATTCTTCATCTACTTTTTAAATCTGCTTCTTATTCCGGACGTGTACGGATGTTAGATAGCAAATCATTCAGGCTTGCAGCTTTTGGTTTAACCAACCAGAAGCGACCGATGTAATCATCAAGGTTATCGACGATCTCTTGGCCCCATGCACTGCCTGTCTCTTTAGTGAACTCAATGATCACAGAGCGCAGATGATTTTTGTAAGCTTCCATATTTTCAGTGTGGATACGCTGAATCTCTACTAGTTCGTGGTTATATTTATCCACAAAGCTATTATCCATATCCAGAACGTAAGCAAAGCCACCTGTCATACCAGCACCGAAGTTGTAACCCGTAGAGCCCAACACAGTAACTAGACCACCCGTCATGTATTCACAACAGTGATCGCCAGCACCTTCAACAACAGCATGTACACCAGAGTTACGCACACCGAAACGCTCGCCTGCTTGACCCGCTGCAAATAGCTTACCGCCAGTAGCACCGTATAAGCAGGTATTACCCATGATGGCAGTTTCATTTGACTTGAATGTTACTTCGTCAAATGGGCGGATAACGATCTTACCGCCAGCCATACCTTTACCAACGTAGTCGTTAGCATCACCTTCTAGGTATAAGTTCTGGCCACCAGCGTTCCAAACACCGAATGACTGGCCTGCATGACCTTTAAACTTGAAGGTTACAGGCTGATCACTCATGCCTAGGTTGCCATGCTGTTTAGCAATTGCACCAGAAGTACGGGCACCGACAGAACGGTCACAGTTAGTGATCACCAGTTCGTATTCACCGCCAGTCTTATCAGCAATCGCTTTCTCAGCAAGCTCTAGCATCTGAGTATTCAACTCAGCTAGGTCGTAAGGCTCGTTACGCTCTACCTGACAAGTGTTAGGGAACTCTTCACCAGCAGATGTCAGAATTGGAGATAGATCCAAGTTCTTCTGGCGAGGTGTTTCACCGTCAAGGATCTCTAGAAGATCTACGCGACCTACTAGTTCTTCCATAGAACGAACACCTAGCTGTGCCATTAACTGGCGAGTTTCTTCAGCAACGAAACGGAAGAAGTTCTTAACCATCTCTACCGTACCGCGGAAGTGATCTTCACGCAGTTTATCGTTCTGAGTCGCAACACCGGTCGCACAGTTATTCAAGTGACAGATTCGTAGGTACTTACAACCCAATGCAACCATTGGCATTGTACCGAAACCAAAGCTCTCAGCACCTAGGATCGCGCCTTTAACAACGTCCAAACCAGTCTTCAAACCACCGTCTGTTTGTAGACGTACAGAACCACGTAGTTGGTTACCACGTAGAGACTGGTGTGCATCGGCAAGACCAAGCTCCCATGGAGAACCTGCGTAATGGATCGATGTCAATGGTGACGCCGCTGTACCACCATCGTAACCAGAGATAGTGATCAAATCTGCGTATGCTTTAGCAACACCACATGCGATCGTACCTACACCTGGACGAGATACCAGCTTCACAGAAACTAGCGCTTCTGGGTTAACCTGCTTAAGGTCAAAGATTAGCTGCGCCAAGTCTTCGATCGAGTAGATATCATGGTGCGGCGGAGGCGAAATTAGCGTCACGCCTGGTACAGAGTAACGTAGACGTGCAATCAGGCTATTAACCTTACCACCAGGTAGCTGACCACCTTCACCCGGCTTAGCACCTTGAGCTACTTTGATCTGCATAACTTCAGCGTTAGATAGGTATTCTGGTGTTACACCGAAACGCCCCGAAGCAACCTGCTTGATTTTAGAACGCTTCATCGTGCCGTGACGAGCAGCATCTTCACCACCTTCACCGGAGTTAGAACGACCACCAAGTTCGTTCATCGCAACAGCAAGTGCTTCGTGAGCTTCTGGAGACAATGCACCTAGGGACATTGCAGCAGAGTCGAAACGCGGGAAAATATTGTCAGCCGGCTCTACCTCATCAATTGAGATAGATTTAACATCTTTACGCAAGCCCAGCATGTCACGTAGAGTTGCGTAACCGCGGTTATTAACCAGCTCAGCGTAGCGTTGGTAAGCTTCAGGATTACCAGTTTCTACAGCTTCGTGGATAGTCTTAACTACGTCTGGATTATAAGCGTGGTATTCACCACCGTGCTTATACTTCAGCAAACCACCTGCTTGAATTGGCTTACGCGCAGTCCAAGCTTCTTTGGCTAGGAGGCCCTGCTCAAATTGGAAGTCCTCGAAACGAGCACCTTCAATACGGCTAGTAACACCTTTGAAACATAGGTCAACGATCTCAGAGCTTAGACCAATAGCTTCAAACAACTGTGCACCACGGTAAGAGGCAATTGTAGAGATACCCATCTTAGATAGGATCTTCATCAAGCCCTTGTTTATGCCCTTACGGTAGTTCTCGTGAGACTGAAGCGGCTCAATTTGAATTTCACCAGCAGCACAAAGATCGTTAAGAACACGGTAAGCAAGGTATGGGTAAACAGCTGTTGCACCAAAACCAAATAGTACCGCGAAGTGATGAGGGTCACGAACCGTACCACTTTCAACTACGATGTTAGCATCGCAGCGTAAGCCTTTATCAACTAGACGGTGGTGTACCGCTCCTGTCGCTAAAGCAGCGTGAACAGGTAGGCAACCACGAGCGATATTGGCATCACTTAGCACTATAATCACTTTGCCATCACGAACAGCTTGTTCAGCTTGATCAGCAATAGACTTGATCGCATCCTCAAGAGAGATCTCTTCAGGGCTATAGTTCAGATCAATTTGTGCAACTTCAAAGCCTGGCTCTTGGTTATCACGCAGACGGTTAAACTTGCTTGCGGATAATACAGGCGTAGTCAGAATTACACGACGAGCGTGTTCTGGTGTCTCTTCGAACACGTTCTGTTCAGCACCGATACACGTTTCCAACGACATAACGATCGCTTCACGCAGAGGATCGATTGGCGGGTTAGTAACCTGAGCGAATTGCTGACGGAAATAGTCATATAAAGAACGTACACGGTCTGATAGGACAGCCATTGGCTTGTCATCACCCATAGAACCGATCGCCTCCATACCACTCTCACCAAGTGGACGAAGGATCTGGTCACGTTCTTCAAAAGTAACCTGGAACATTTTCATATGAGTTTTGATCTCGTCCGCTGACATAGCAGGGAAAGATTTAGACTCTTCTTCCAAGTCCATAGTCTGCTCTAGACGAAGAGCATTCTCTTTCAGCCACTTTTTGTATGGCTGAGCGGCTTTAAGACGATTATCTACATCTTGAGTATGTAGAACATCACCTGTTTGCGTATCGATAGCCAAGATCTGACCCGGACCTACACGACCCTGTGCGACAATATCTTCAGGCTGATAGCTAAATACGCCGATTTCAGATGCCGTACAGATATAACCTTGTTTAGTCATTACCCAACGAGATGGACGCAGACCGTTACGGTCAAGCATACATACAGCAAAACGACCATCGGTCATTACCATACCTGCAGGACCATCCCATGGTTCCATGTGCATAGAGTTGAAGTCATAGAATGCACGTAGATCTGCATCCATAGTTTCAACGTTCTGCCATGCTGGTGGTACGATCATACGTACTGCACGGTAGATATCCATGCCTCCAACCAATAGGAACTCAAGCATGTTATCCATACTTGAAGAGTCTGAACCTGTTGTATTCACAATCGGTTGCAGCTCATCTAGGTTAGGTAGTAGATCTGTAGCAAATTTACTTGCACGTGCTTTAGCCCAGTTACGGTTACCGTCAACCGTATTGATCTCACCGTTATGTGCTAAGAAGCGGAAAGGCTGAGCTAAAGGCCAGCGCGGTGCAGTGTTAGTAGAGAAACGCTGATGATAAGTACATACAGCTGTTTCAAGACGCGGATCTGCCAAGTCTTTAAAGAACACAGGTAGATCAACAGGCATAGTTAAACCTTTATAGGAGATAACTTTGTCTGAGAAACTACAAATGTAGAAATCTTCATCAGCTGACATTGCAATCTCAGCTTTACGGCGCGCTGTAAACAAGCTAATTGCTAGTTCACGTTCAGTTTTGCTTGCCGCAGTAATAAAGACCTGTTCGATGAGTGGCAGGGTATCTTTTGCGATAGGCCCTAAACAAGATTCATCGGTTGGAACTACACGCCATCCAGCAACTTCAAGACCTTGATCAGTAATCGCTGTATTTACTGCACTACGTGCTGCTTCTGCTTTCGCAGCATCACGTGGCAAAAATACCATACCAACCGCATAAAATTCGCCTAGATCGGTGTTAAATTCTTCCTGCGCAACGGTACGCAAAAAACCATCAGGTTTTTGCATCAACAGGCCACAACCGTCACCTGTTTTACCATCTGCCGCAATGCCACCACGGTGTGTCATGCACGCTAGTGCTTCGATCGCTTTTTCTAGCAGATCGTGACTCGCTTGGCCTTGCATGTGTGCCATAAGGCCAAAGCCGCAGTTATCTTTGAATTCACCGGGGCGATAAAGACCTTTGCTCATAAGCCATTCCCACTTAAAAATACTTAAAAATCAATATCTTAATAATTCTTTCTGCTGCAATATATACGCCACTCAGCAAAAAGGGACAGCTATTCTACACGCGAAGTGGGTTTGGGACAAATTTCAAACAGTTGCCCGAGGATATTGGGAAGGTAATGACCCACTCAACAAGCAAGCCATCTATTTGTTTTTAAACTATTTTTTGCTTTTAATATCTATTTTTACGCCTTGAATACTTCTTGCCCAAGGTTTCACGTTTTGTAGCTCTTTTGGCAATTTCCTGATGGCTGCATTCGCAATATCTCTATTAGCAAACTTCCCATGTACAACTACGTGCCACGGCAACCCTTTATATATTGTCGAGAAGTGGTAAAAGTCACTTGGTTTCTGCTGAGATTTGATAAAACCAAGGGCACTTTCTTCTGACCTAGCACCTAACATCTGCAAGGTATAACCTTTATCAGGCCAACCCATCAACGCTTGCTCACTTTGACTCAGCCCCTTCGATGCTACTGCTTCCTCCTTGGGTTTCTTCTCTTGAGATTTAACCTTTGAAATCGCAGGCGAAACAGAAGGCTGCGTTTCGCCACTTGCTTTAACAACCTCTCTAAGGTCTTTTTCCAACTGAGCCGTATCCACCTTGGATACTGCCGGAGCACTAACAGCAGGCACTGAAACAACCTCTGTTTGAGGAGGTTCAACCTTAACAGCTTGCCTAGGCTTGGCGTCAGCAATACTTGGCGGATCGGTTACTACCGGCGCGGGTTTAGCTACACTGTTTAGTTTATCTTCCTGCTCTTTTAAGCGAGCCGAGAGCTCTTCTCTTACTGAAGGATTTTTTTCTAGAAGCATGTCAGGCTGCACAGCCTTTTCTGTCCGGCCACTCTCAATTTTAATCGCTTCAGGTTGCTCTACAGCTGCTGGAACAACTAATGGCACGGTTACCCGTTCTTCGACTGCCACTTGCTGATCAATATCAGGCTCTTCTGGCATAAATTTCCACAGTGAAACCCCCACAATACCTAATAACACAACAGCTATACCCATCATATGAATGGGTGGCAGAGGGAATGCAGTTTTTTTCCGCGGGGGAACTGTAATTTTGCCACCAGCAAGCAGAGTTTCTATTCGCCCCGGCATACCACCAGACAGAGAGATCAAATCTGCTTTTTTCTTTTCAGGAAGCGATGTCAGCGCTGGATGACAAATCTGTAGATATTCAGCAGCTTCTTCATCCGACATACCCTCAATAGCAACATGGTGAACACGCCCTTCCATCGCTTTAACAAGGTCTGTATCTAAAACAGCTTCTGCGTATGATGGTTCAGACATCAAAAGTAACTGCGCACCTGCCGCATGCAGATTCATCAGCAATTCAAACGCCTCATTAGACAGATATTCCGCATCATCAATCAGTATCAGACATTTCTGACCCGCTGAACTCAGTGCTTTTAGCTGAAGGTGGAAAACTTTTAGTTGATCAGCAAACCCGGTCCCGGCCGCATCATGACTTGGTAATTGACTGATAAGGGATGCAAGCAATTTTTGCTGCGATAATTCCGCTTCAGGCGTTATAAAGCAGCTACAAAGTGTTGTATCGCCCTTTTCGGGATGGAGCTGATCCAATAAAGTACTTTTTCCTGCTCCTCGTTCCCCTGAAACTAATAGCAAGAAATCAGAAAACCTAACCAAATGCTTTAGTTTATCTAGTAGTTGAAGACGACTTGGCGGTTCAAAGTAAATATTTGACTTCATCAGAAAGGATCAACTCTTAAAGCATTAACTAACAGCAGCTACCTAACTTTTTACCCGCAGATAAGGTTCGGTCTAATAACTCCGCTGGAAAATCTGAAGTTACAATTGCTTTACCAATCTCTTGAAGCAGCACAAGACGAATACTTCCATCAATAACCTTTTTATCCACAAGCATCAAATCTTTAAAAGTATCAATTCCCATAGACTCGGGCGGATGCACAGGAAGATTAGCAGCCTCAAGTATATTCCTGATTCGATCAACATCAGAAGATGAGATCCAACCCAAGCGACAAGAAAGATCTGCCGCCATCATTGTTCCAGCACCAACAGCTTCACCATGAAGCCATTCACCATAGCCTTGGTTAGCCTCAATCGCATGACCAAATGTGTGCCCTAGGTTCAACCACGCTCGAATACCTGCCTCTTTCTCATCTTGCGCAACCACCTCTGCTTTAACAGCACAAGAACGATAAATTGCCTGTTCAAGAAGATCTGACTGCAACCCCATCAAGCCATCAATATGATCTTCTAAATAACATAGAAAAGCTTCATCGTAGATCAAGCCATACTTGATCACTTCTGCCATACCTGCTGACAACTCTTTTTCAGGCAGGGTATTTAAAACATCAGTATCAATCACAACACATTGAGGCTGATGAAACGCTCCAATCATGTTCTTACCTTGAGGATGGTTAACGCCGGTCTTCCCACCCACTGAAGAATCTACTTGAGAAAGCAGAGTTGTCGGAACCTGAACAAAGTTCACACCGCGTTGGTAACACGCGGCCGCAAATCCGGTCATATCCCCTACAACACCACCGCCGAGCGCGATAAGTGTTGTCGTTCTGTTATGGCGATTTTCTAATAAAGCATCAAAGATCGTGTTGATCTGACCCAGGTTTTTATACTGTTCACCATCTGGCAATACCACAGCATCTACTTGAAACTGTCCTACTAATGTTTTTTTTAGACGCTCAAGATATAAAGGCGCAATCGTTTCATTCGTTACTATCAGGACTTGCTTGCCCTTTATATACGGAGCCATAAGCCCCTGATCTAGTAAACCTTGCCCAATAAAAATAGGGTAACTTCGATCACCCAGATCAACTTTTAATGTTTGCATAGAAAATTGCTTACTCCGCATCAAGCGGTGACTTTGCCTTTAATTGTTTAATAATGTCACTAGCGACCGTTTTGGGATGGCGCTTATCAGTCCTAACAGTTATATCCGCACAATCAAGATATAAGGGATGACGTTCAGCCATAAGCGACTCTAACACAGCCCTAGGGTCTTCGGTTTGAAGTAGAGGTCTATTTTTGTCGCGAGAGGTTCTATCTAATTGTTGATCCACTGATGTTTCTAAATAAACCACTGTTCCATTCGACTGTAATGCTGCCCGATTAGCGGCCCTTAAAACAGCCCCACCTCCTGTCGAAAGGACAATAGAGCGGTCTTCTGCCAATTCCTTTATGACACTCTCCTCCCTATCTCTGAAACCTATTTCTCCTTCTACATCGAAGATCCAAGGTATATCAGCACCAGCACGATTTTCTATTTCACGATCAGAATCAACAAATTCTAATTTCAATTCTTGAGATAACAAACGGCCTATGGTGCTTTTTCCAGCTCCCATAGGCCCAACGAGAAAGATGTTCAATTCACACAACCATTCTTACAATTACTGTGATGTTAATGAATTTCTTACCAATTTAGGTGTAATGAAAATCAACAACTCAGTTTTTTCTGAAGTATTTTCTTTATTTCTGAACAAAGCCCCCATGATTGGAAGATCTCCTAATAAAGGGATTTTACCTGTGGTCTCGCTGTTTTCATTCCTAAAGACCCCACCAAGAACAATGGTTTGTCCATCAGGAACCACTACCGAAGTTCTGAGTTCGTTATTATCAATACTCAGCTCACCATTTGGTAATACCGACCCAATTGAATCTTGTTTAATTTCCAAATCCATGGCAATTCTATCCCCCGGATTTATACGTGGCGTAACATCTAATTTCAAAACTACATCTTTGAATTCAACACTAACTTCACCATCTTCTACCGTTTGGTAAGGGATTTCAGAACCAGACTCAATTGATGCTTGCGTACCATTTGTTGTCATAACTTTAGGTTGAGAAATCACTTCCGCCTTGCCATCAGTTTCTAACGCACTTAACTCTAGTGCCAACAAAGAACTTGAACCTGGTTTAAACCCAATAGCAATAGAACCAGCATTTGCCGCTGTTGCACCTAAGTCAACCTGCAACCCTGCTGCAGTAGGAGGCGAACCAAAATCAATAGATTCATATGTGTCATTAACAATCCATCCTTCTCCATTGCTATTCACATCGTTATAACCGAAGCCCCAACGAACGCCTAAATCTTTAGTCACACTAGATCGAGCATTCACTAAACGGGCTTCAACTAAAACTTGCTCCACTTCAACGTCAAAACGCCTTAACGTGCTCCGTATAGCCTCGATATCCTTCTCAGTTCCTTTAACCATTAAGATATTAGTTTCATCATCTGACATAACAAAACCGCGTTCTGAGATTAACTTTGCTTTTTCAATAGCATCAAGCATATCTGAAGCTTTACGGTACTCAACCTGAATATATTCAGTTCTCAAAGGCGCCAGTTGCTCTACTTTCTGAGAACTTTCTAATTCTTCCTGCTCCCGCTTTGCGATTTCTGTTGCTGGAGCTATCAGCAATACATTACCTACGGTTCGTTGATCTAAGCCTTTAGTTTTCAAAATTATATCTAGAGCTTGATCCCAAGGTACGTTTTTCAATCGCAGAGTAATGTTGCCGCTAACAGTATCGCTAACAACTAAGTTCAATTCAGCTACTTCAGCAATAATTTGCAATACAGAACGAAGTTCTACATTTTGAAAATTTAAATCTATTGCTTCGCCACTAAACGGGAATAGATCCTTATCCCTCTCTTGCTTTTCAGCTGCACTTAGAGGTTTGAAATCCAGTACCAACTTATTGTCAGTCTGATAAGCTAAATATTCATATGGCTCAGCGCTAGGCTTAACAAGAATGCTTGTATTGCCTCCATTAGCCATAGCATCAATAAACATTACAGGCGTAGCAAAATCCTGTACATCTACCCGCTGTTCTAGAGCACGCGAGAGATCGGCCCCAACCAGGTTTACAACAACATTGTTACCTTCTTCTTGTATATCGACACCCGCTTTATCATCTGAAAGGGTAATACTTACTCGCCCAATACCACCCTCTTCCCTTTCAAAGTCCATCCCAACAACACTTGTGCGATCGGAAACTAAACCAGAAGAACTTTCTGCACCAACTTGAGATTGGGAAATCATACTTTTAGAGGCAGCGGGCGCCATATTAGACACATCTCCCCCAGATTGGACTATTACAAATAGGCTGTTACCTTCTGTAAAAGTTTTATATGAAGAAGGCTCAAAAAGACTGGTAACCACTCGCAGCCTACCATCAGTTTGTGCAAAACTGACTCCATCAACTTGCCCCGTTTTAATATCTAAGGAGCGTGTATCTAACCCATTTTTAACGCCCCATAGATCCATTACGAGTCTAGCCGGCTGATTTATCATGTAAGCCTGGGGCGATGGAGGCGTAGAATCAAAGTCAAATTTCAGTTCAACTTTCCCGCCAGGCAAAGCCACAAAATTCGCCTGTTTCAGTTGAATTTCAGCTGCCGCCCACTGCGACAAGAACACACTGATCAAAGCCACAGACAATAGGTACATTTTTTTATACAAATTGATTGTAGGTACAGTGTTCATGGGGACCCGAATTTTCACAATATTATCCCTTATTCCGGCTCATTCAAGGCAAGGCTACGGGTGCGTTTCATCCAACCACCGCGACCATTTTTGATTATTTCAATTATATTTATTTGCAACTCATCTAAAGAGATTATTTCACCATGATCTAACCCCATATAATCACCTACTGTGACTCTATGTATTTCGGAATTATTATCCTTAACTAAAGCCCAAAGGCGATCATCGTCTCTTTGATTGATTGTTCCAACCATATTGAGATTATCAATTGCAAACGATTCCAGATAACTCTTTTCTCTCTCTGAATCAGGCTTAAGCTCTCCAAATAAGCCATCCTCAGGCAAACTTTCCTTTTCAGGAGCGAGTTCGATTGCTCTGAAAGGCTCCCTTAATGAAGCACCTTCATAAACAAAACTATTATATGGCTGAAACTCTGGCAAAGGTTCAATTTTCCCGCCTTTAATTTGATTTGTTTTAGCCACATATTTTTGCAAATCAGTTGTATCATCAACCCAATCTACACATCCCGCCAAAAGAGAGGTGACCAAAGAGCAGAAAATAAACTTTATATTCTTAATCATTTTTTCCTCCCCTTTTTAGTTTTCTTTTTCTTGGATGCTGGTTCGTTGTCATCATACCTATAGGTTTTAGCTTCAATATTCATTGAAACACCCGCATTCAGTGGCTTAATAGAATAATTATGCATAGTAACAATTCTAGATAAACCAGCAACACCACTTACAAATTGACCTAACTGGTGATAAGACCCAGACACATTAATTTTTATTGGCAACTCTCTATAGAAATCAGCTCTTTTCTCAGAAGCTAATACAATTGATCCTATATTTAGCCCCGCCGCAGTACCTAAATTAGTTATATCATCCAACAAACCAGGCACCTCTTTTTTTGTAGGCAACTGCTTTAACAACTCCTTAAAGCGCCCCTCAACATCTTTCATCTGTAGTCGAAGTGCTTCTAAGTTAGCAACTTGTAGGGCCTTGCTTTTATATTGTGTTTTTAGGCCTTCTTCTTTTGCAATAACTCTCTCTAGGCCTTTTTGCTTCTCTGCAATATAAAAATGAGTACCTGCCACTAAAATAATTACTATAACCAAGAGGTATGAAATATATTTAACACCAATCGGCCAATTACCAGCACTAGAAAAATCCATATTCCCTGGATCAAAACCTTTGAATGCGTTCTTTAGCACCTCCATTATTTAACTCCCTTTCTTCTCTTTTGGCGTTACTACTGGTAAAGATAAAGAAAATGAATTCAATCCCTCTTTAGACAACTTAACTGTACTGAGAGTTGGCTCACCAAACCATATAGATGAATTAATATTTCGCATAAGATTTGAAACATCCAATTTATCTTCAGCGACTCCATTAATGCCGATACTATTTGCTTTACGACTCACTCGAGAATAATAAATACCATCGGGCAAAACTTTCACCAATTCATCAAAATTCCTCACGATTATTGGCCTAGATGCCTGCAGCTGCTGTATTGCATCCAATCGCGCTAGTAACCGCTGCTTCTTTTCCTTTAATTCTTTAATTTCTTTGAGCTTCTTATCTAGCTTTGCAGATTCGGCTTTAAGATAATCATTTCTGTCAACCTGCCGATCATGCATTAAATCAAAATAATACCCTATCCCTAGAACAACAGCTCCGGCAAACAAGGCGGCACCGCCCAAATTTATTAAGAAATGCTTCTGGCGTTCTTTGGACTTTTCTTCACGCCAAGGCCTTAAATTGATTGTAGCCATAATCTACACCTTGTCCTCAAATCCACGCATTGCCAACCCACATGCTTTTATCAAAGAAGGCGCATCACGCTCTAACCTTGAACGATTTACACGTGAACTAATTGACATATTTAAGAATGGGTTAGCCATATCGGCGTTTATACCCAGTTCTTCAGTTAGCTGATCAACAAGCCCCTTGATAGTTGCAGTCCCTCCAGACAAAAACAATGCGGAAAGTTCACTATGGGCACCAGATGAATAAAAGAATTGAAGGGATCGAGACACTTGTTGCGCCACAGTCCCCCTGAATGGTAAGACCACCATGTCATGAATTTCAGAAGATAATTCATTAAGCCTTAACGACTGTTCTACTTCTTCGACACTCATTCCATACTGTTGATGAATAGTATTTGTTAAATCATTACCCCCAAAAGCCTGCTCACGGCTATAAACAATCTCAGTACCTTTGAATACATTTAGAGTAAGCGTAGCAGCTCCAATATCAACAACACCAATCAAATTAGATTCATCTCTCTGCTCAGGAGAAATTAATGGAAAAGCCCTCTCGACGGCAAAGGTATCTACATCAACAATTGAACATTGCAGCCCTGAATTACTAATTACATCTTCACGCTGTTCGACATCTGTCTTTCTACAAGCCACAAGTAATACTTGTTGTAAGCTATCATTATTTTTGACTGGACCTAACACCTCAAAATCCAGCGCAACTTCATCTAATGGGTATGGAATAAACTGATCGGCCTCGACCTTGATTTGCTCTTCAAGCTCAAATTCTGTGAAGGCATTACTCATTTCAATACGTTTTGTAATAACGGCAGACGCTGGCACAGCAGCAATAGCAGACGACAATTTCCCTCCTGCCACTTTTACTGCTTTTTCTATTGTTTCAGCCACCTGACCAATATCTTGAATATTGCCATCAATAACAGCTGTCGTAGGTAACGAAACCACGGCATAAGATTCTAGAGTATAACCACCGCCATTTTTAGAAAGAGCCACTAACTTTACGGATGAAGATCCGACATCCAGCCCAACCAAACAACTTGACTTGTTTCCCAAAAAGCCCAACACAAATATATTCCCTAACTAGTCCTGCGTTAATGTGTATTAAGTACCCTTGGCTTACCCTAAGAGATATTAAAAACTAATTAATATTTAATATCTGCTAGAGGATCAATACCACCTATCTATATAATAGACCCAAATCAACTTTTCAACGTATCAGAGTAGCATGTCAGCTATGGTTTCGCTTTTCAAACTTTTGTTTAAAATCGGTATTTTTTGCTTGTTCTTAGGCACACTTACGTTTGCAGGCGTCTATTACCACTTCTCTCCAAAACTACCCAATACCGATTCACTTAAAGATGTTCAGTTTCAAACTCCTTTGCGAATTTTCTCTCAGGACGAAAAGCTCATTGCTGAATTTGGTGAAAAACGTCGCACACCGATCAACTTTGAAGAGATCCCACCTCAGTTCATTCATGCTCTTACCGCTGCTGAAGACAGTCGTTTTTTTGACCACTTCGGCATTGATATTAAAGGCCTATCTCGAGCTGCATTCCAATTAGCATCAACTGGTCATATCCAAAGTGGTGGTTCGACCATCACCATGCAGGTTGCTAAAAACTTCTTCCTTACTCGTGAGAAAACGTTTACACGAAAGTTCATGGAAATTTTGCTCGCACTTAGAATCGAGCAAGAACTAAGTAAAGAAGAAATCTTTGAGCTCTATATCAATAAAATCTATTTAGGCCACCGTTCATACGGTATACAAGCAGCAGCTAATGTCTATTACGGCAAGAATATCGAAAACTTAAGTCTTGCTCAGCATGCAATGATTGCCGGTCTGCCTAAAGCCCCTTCTGCTTTTAACCCGATCACCAACCCTAGTAGGGCGATAGAGCGACGAAATTGGATTCTTAAACGTATGCACTCGCTCAGTTTCATTAATGATCAACAGTTAGAAGAAGCTATTGCCGCTCCCGTTACAGCTAAATATCACACAAGCGATATTGAACTGCGCGCATATTATGTTGCAGAGATGGTTCGAAAAGAACTATACGAACAATTCGGTGAGAATCTGTATACCGATGGATATAAAGTCTACACGACTCTGGATAGCAAACTTCAATCGTCAGCAAACATCGCTGTATCAAACGGCTTGGTGGCTTACTCTGAGCGCCATGGCTACCTAGGAGCTGAGGACCAGTGGGATATCGCCAACACCTCTTCTGATGATCTACAGAAGAAATTGAACAAAGTAATTTCTTACTTCACCCTTCAACCAGCAGTTGTTCTATCAGTCGATGATAAATCTGCAGAATTACTCTTGAAAGAAGGAAAAAAAGCGACGCTAGAATGGGAAGGTATAGCATGGGCAAAACCATACAAATCGGTCAACTACACAGGCAAAGCCCCGAAGAAGGCTAGCGACGTATTAAAAATCGGGGATTTAATTCGAATTCGAGAGAAGGAAGGGAAATTCCATCTAACGCAAACTCCTAAAGTTCAAGGTTCCCTTGTTGCCTTGAACCCTAAAGATGGTGCTATTGTATCTCTCGTAGGCGGATTTAATTTCACTCACAATAAATTTAATCGCAGCACTCAAGCCGTTCGTCAGCCGGGTTCAAACTTCAAACCTTTTATTTATGCTGCTGCATTGGATAAAGGCTATTCTCCCGCCTCTTTAATTAACGATGCCCCAATTGTCATCCATGACCAACAATTGGAAGGCAATTGGCGCCCGGAAAATTCCAGCAAAAAATTCTACGGCCCTACACGCCTACGTGAAGCTCTCTATAAATCAAGAAACCTTGTTTCAATTAGACTTCTGCGAGCAATAGGTATAGACGCAGCCCAAACTTACCTAGATCTAGCAGGTTTCGACCGCACGAAACTACCCAACAATTTATCTTTATCTTTGGGTACAGCAGACGTAACACCGCTTCAACTAGCCACAGGTTATGCGGCTTTTGCCAATGGTGGCTTCAAAGTAGAACCTTATTTTATTCAGCGCATTGAAACTCAGTTTGGAGAGAACCTGTTCACCGCCCAACCCGCTACTGTATGTAATAACGATTGCGAGCAAAGCCAAGAACAAAAGCTTGCTCCACGAATATATAACGAGCAAGTGTCATTCCTGACCTATAACATCATGCAGGATACAATTCGCCGAGGCACTGCTCGCAAAGCTCTAATACTCAAACGTAAAGATATAGCGGGTAAAACCGGAACTACCAATGATCAGAAAGATGCGTGGTTCTCTGGTTTCAACCAAGACTTCGTTGCGACCGCCTGGGTTGGTTTCGATCAACCTAAAACCTTAGGCCGACGTGAGTTTGGCGGCACAGCTGCCCTACCGATCTGGATCGATTTCATGCGAGATGCACTTGAGGACAAACCTGAAAATGCACCCAAAGCTCCTCAAGGCATTGTTAGCGTAAAAATTGATCCTCGCAGTGGACAATTGGCTTACCCTGGGCAGGCTGACGCCATCTACGAATATTTCCGTAAGAAAAATATTCCAACCGGTTATGCTACACCTAGCAATTCTGCATCCACCAATACTGCGGAAGAGCTATTTTAAAGCTTTTCTAAGGCCATAAAAAACCGCCCTAAGGCGGTTTTTTTTATGGCTTAAACAGAAATCAATTTAAGCAATTTTTGGATCTAGTTCACCACTTTCGTATTTCTCGGCCATGTTTTCCAGAGAGATCGCAGTGATCTTCGACGCATTACCTGCTGTACCGAAAGCTTCGTAGCGATTTACACAGATATCTGTCATCGCTTCCATAGACTTCTTCAGGTATTTACGTGGGTCAAACTCAGCTGGGTTTTCAGCCAAGAAACGGCGGATCGCACCAGTAGATGCTAGACGAAGGTCTGTGTCGATGTTTACTTTACGCACACCGTACTTGATACCTTCAACGATCTGCTCAACAGGCACACCGTAAGTTTCTGGAATCTCGCCACCAAACTCATTAATTACAGCCAACCATTCCTGAGGAACAGAAGAGGAACCATGCATTACTAGGTGAGTCCCCGGAATGCGCTCATTGATCGCTTTGATGCGATCAATCGCTAGAATGTCACCGGTAGGTGGACGAGTAAACTTGTATGCACCGTGAGATGTACCACAAGCTATTGCCAAAGCGTCTACACCAGTCTTCTTCACGAAGTCTGCTGCTTCATCTGGATCTGTCAGCATCTGATCGTGAGACAATGTACCTTCAGCACCGATACCGTCTTCTTCGCCCGCTTGACCTGTTTCCAAAGAACCCAGACAACCCAGCTCACCCTCTACAGAAACACCACACGCATGTGCCATTTCAACCGTACGGCGAGTAACATCAACGTTGTATTCGTAGCTTGATGGCGTTTTACCATCAGACATCAGGGAACCGTCCATCATGACAGAGGAGAAGCCCATCGCGATAGTACGCTGACAAACCGCAGGAGACGTACCGTGGTCCTGGTGCATACATACCGGGATATGCGGGAATTCAGCAATCGCCGCTTCGATCATGTGACGCAGGAAGTTAGAGCCTGCATATTTACGCGCACCGGCAGACGCCTGAACAATTACTGGAGAGTTAGTTTTATCTGCCGCTTCCATAATAGCGCGCATCTGTTCCAGATTGTTCACGTTGAATGCTGGAATGCCATAGTCGTTTTCAGCAGCATGATCCAGCAGCTGACGCATGGAGATCAGAGCCATTTTGTCACCTTTAAATATCTGTTAACTTCGTCGAAAGACGGGGATGGGCAGAGTTTACCACCCATCCATTATTAAAATTAGTGCTTAAGCGTTTTTAGCTTCCAGAGCAGCCACTGCAGGTAGCTTCTTACCTTCAACAAACTCAAGGAACGCACCACCACCAGTAGAGATATAAGATACCTTATCTGCAATATCGTATTTATCCACAGCTGCTAAGGTGTCACCACCGCCCGCTATAGAGAAACCGTGGTTTTCAGCGATAGCTAGAGACAACGTCTTAGTACCTTCACCAAACTGGTCAAATTCAAATACACCAACTGGACCGTTCCAGATGATTGTTCCTGCATCTTTCAGCAGTTCAGCTAGGTTTTGTGCAGATTGAGGACCAATATCCAAAATCATGTCATCTTCAGCTACATCATCAACAGATTTAACCGTCGCTTCAGCTGTTTCAGCAAACTCTTTGGCAACCACAACATCAACCGGCATCGGGATGTTTACTTTCTTCATCAGATCCTGAGCTACCGGAATCAGGTCATGTTCGCACAGTGATTTACCCACTGGCTTACCTGCCGCAGCCAGGAAAGTGTTCGCAATGCCTCCACCGACGATCAACTGATCAACTTGGTCGGATAGCGCTGTTAGCACTTCAAGTTTCGTCGATACTTTAGATCCGCCAACGATCGCTGCGAGCGAACGTGCAGGCTTATCTAGCGCCTTACCCAAGGCATCTAGTTCACCTGCTAATAGAGGGCCAGCACATGCGACTTCAGCAAATTTCGCCACGCCGTGGGTCGACGCTTGAGCACGGTGTGCCGTACCGAATGCATCCATCACATAAACATCACACAATGCAGCCATCTTCTGAGATAACTCTTCATTGTCTTTCTTTTCGCCTACATTAAAGCGAACGTTTTCCAGCAATACCAGATCGCCTTCTGCAACCTCAAAGCCTCCGTCCAACCAATCTTTAATTAGTGGAACTTCGCGACCCAACAAACTGCCAATATGGTTAGCTACAGGCTGTAGAGAGAACTCTTCGTTGTATTCACCTTCCGTTGGTCGACCTAGGTGAGACATGACCATCACCTTAGCACCTGCTTTAAGTGCCAGCTCAATAGTCGGCAATGATGCGCGGATACGCGCATCAGAAGTTACTTCACCATTTTTCACTGGTACGTTTAGGTCTTCACGGATCAGAACGCGCTTGCCGCTCAGATCCAGTTCGCTCATTTTCAGTACGCTCATTGACGTGCCCTACTTAAGTTTTTAAATATTTAAATCAGGAATTCGTTTCTTTAGCAGCTTATGTTTCTTCACCGCCTAACGCTAACCAGTGCTGTGCAACATCTAACATACGGTTAGCAAAGCCCCATTCATTATCAAACCAACAAACAAGCTTGATCAGACGCCCTTCAGACACTTTTGTCTGGGTACCGTCTACTACCGCGGAACGGGAATCGCGGTTGAAGTCTACCGAAGCATGGGGCTCTTCGGTATAACCTAATAGTCCCTTTAACGGCCCTTCGATAGAGGCACGCTGCAGGATGTGATTCACCTCTTCGACATTGGTCGGCTGCGACACATTAATTGAGAGATCCATCATCGATACATTTATCGTGGGAACTCGAACATGCAGGCACTGAAACATACCCGCGAGATGCGGTAACAGACGATCAATACCCTTATCTAGACCTGTGTCTACAGGCACAATTGAATGCATAGCACTTCGAGTTAGACGTAAATCAGTTTGATGGTAACTATCGATAACCGGCTGATCATTCATCGCGGAATGAATCGTGGTCGTGACACCATTTTCAATCCCAAGCTGTTTATCTAGTAGATCTAGTACTGGGATAATACAGTTGGTGGTACAGGAAGCCGCTGAGACAACTTTATGCTCGGGACGTAGCAATTTCTCGTTCAAACCAAAGACGATAGTTGCATCTACCTCATCTGTAGCAGGCTGAGAAAACAACAAGCGCTGAGCACCGCTATGCAAATGTAACTCAGCTAGAGAGCGAGCTTTAAACGATCCTGAACACTCAAAGAGAAGATCAATACCCAAATCAGCCCAAGGCAGATCCTCAGCATCAGATTCACTCAGAATCTGAATAGTGTCTCCATTGACCAGAAGCTGCTTGCCATTGTGTTCAACAGACACCGGAAAACGACCATGAGTCGTGTCGTAGCGTGTCAGGTAGGTTACCGTTTCAAGATCGGACAGCTCATTGATAGCAACAACCCTAAATAGATTTTGCAATCCATTTTCATAAATCGCACGCAGGACACACTGGCCGATTCGACCATAGCCATTGATTGCAACGCGATAACTCAATCTAGAACCCTACCCTAAAAATAAAAAGACCCGGAACCCCGGGTCTTTTTACGTGTTCTATTACAGAACAGATTTAACCGTTTCAACTACGTTTTCAGTAGTGAAACCGAAGTGTTTGAACAATTCACCTGCAGGCGCAGATTCACCGAAGGTACGCATACCGACGATGGCACCGTTCAAACCAACGTATTTGTACCAGAAGTCTGCCTGCAGCGCTTCAACAGCAACACGTGCTGTCACGGCAGCAGGAAGAACGGACTCACGGTATTCAGAAGACTGCTGATCGAACACACCCGTTTCTGGCATAGAAACTACACGAACGTTCGTACCTTCAGCAGCAAGCGCTTCAGCAGCATCCATTGCAAGGCCTACTTCAGAACCTGTAGCAATCAGGATAGCATCTGGCTGTCCATCAGTGTCACGTAGGATGTAACCACCTTTCGCGATGTTTGCAATCTGCTCTTCTGAACGGACCTGATGCGGTAATCCCTGACGCGAAAAGATCATTGCCGTTGGGCCATCTGCACGCTCAAGCGCAGCCTTCCAAGCTACTGCAGACTCAACTGCATCACAGGGACGCCATGTACTCATGTTTGGCGTGTGACGTAGGTTAGCCACTTGCTCAACTGGCTGGTGAGTCGGACCATCTTCACCCAAACCAATAGAATCGTGCGTATAAACATGGATAGCACGTTGCTTCATCAGTGCAGCCATACGAACTGCATTACGTGCGTATTCCATAAATACAAGGAAGGTCGCACCATAAGGGATGAAACCACCGTGCAAAGCGATACCGTTCATGATCGCAGACATACCAAATTCACGTACACCGTAGAACAGGTAGTTACCAGAGGCATCGTTTTTCTCTACACCTTTGCAGCCAGACCATAGAGTCAAGTTAGAACCTGCTAGATCGGCAGAGCCACCTAGTAGCTCAGGTAGAAGAGGACCGTATGCATTCAACGCATTCTGAGATGCCTTACGAGAAGCGATTGTTTCACCTTTCTCAGCAATTTCTGCGATGTAAG
The DNA here is from genome assembly GCF_047778095.1 of Neptuniibacter sp. QD48_11. Classification (GTDB taxonomy): domain Bacteria; phylum Pseudomonadota; class Gammaproteobacteria; order Pseudomonadales; family Balneatricaceae; genus Neptuniibacter. The sequence goes on along the minus strand of NZ_CP180551.1, from coordinate 338,270 downwards.
CATCAGCTTTTTCTGAAAAATCAGCTGGCAGTTCTCCAGAGATACGACGTAGTAGCTCATCTGCTAGTTCTGGGAACTCAGCACGGTACGCAGCAAAACGTTCGTTCCACTCATTTTCAGCGTGAACACCCGCTTCCTGCGCATTCCAGTCTTCAGCAATTTCAGAAGGAACTTCAAAAGCAGGATGAGTCCAGCCCAGACGCTCACGTGTCAGAGCGATTTCATCATCACCCAGTGGTGCACCGTGACAGTCTTCTTTACCTTCTTTGTTCGGAGAACCAAAACCGATAACTGTTTTACAGCAGATCAGTGTTGGTTGTTCTGTATTTTCTTTCGCTTGCTCGATCGCCGCACGAATCTGGTCAGCATCGTGACCATCAACATTAGGGATAACCTGCCAACCGTAAGACTCAAAACGTTTAACGTTATCGTCCGTATACCAGCCTTCAACTTCACCATCAATTGAGATGCCGTTGTCATCCCAGAATGCAATCAGTTTCCCAAGACCCAGCGTACCCGCTAGAGAACAAGCCTCATGAGAAATACCTTCCATCAAGCAGCCATCACCCATGAACACATACGTGTTGTGATCAACAATATCGTGACCTGCACGGTTGAACTGAGCAGCTAGCGTTTTCTCTGCAACTGCAAAACCAACCGCGTTAGTAATGCCTTGACCCAAAGGACCTGTTGTCGTTTCTACACCTGGGCAGTAACCATATTCAGGGTGACCCGCTGTTTTAGAATGAAGCTGGCGGAAGTTTTTCAAATCTTCGATAGAGACATCGTAGCCAGTCAGGTGAAGCAAGCTGTAGATCAGCATAGAGCCATGACCATTGGACAGTACGAAACGGTCTCGATCGAACCACTGCGGGTTTGTTGGGTTGTGCTTCATAAAATCGTTCCAAAGCACTTCAGCGATATCCGCCATACCCATTGGGGCACCCGGGTGACCAGATTTAGCTTTCTGTACGGCATCCATGCTCAACGCACGAATCGCGTTGGCAAGTTCTCTACGAGAAGACATTAACTCAGCTCCTGGGCGTTTTGCCCAAAATAGAAGGTTCAGGAAAAAATTGGGCGCAATTTTCTCGCAGATAGAGGAAAGCTTCAAATAAGAATTGCACTTTCAGGGTAAAAATGAGCGTTTTTCATTCAAAAATCGATAATTCTCATCTTAGCAAACGGGAAAGATATGCATTTAACCTTAGTCGCGGGTAGAATATGCGCTAAATTTTCCGGATGGCTTGCCAACTGTTTAAGCATTTCTGTTTCTTTGCAGAGCAATCAGCCACCCATGAACATCTGTTGAAAGGTATTAATGACGATGAGCGAATACAGCTTATTTACTTCTGAATCCGTTTCCGAAGGTCACCCAGATAAGATTGCGGATCAGATCTCCGATGCCGTACTGGATGCCATCATTGCTGAAGACAAACATGCACGTGTAGCCTGCGAAACACTGGTTAAGACAGGTGTAGCAGTTGTATCTGGCGAAATCACAACGTCTGCTTGGGTAGATTTGGAAGATTTAGTTCGTAAAGTTATCAATGATATCGGCTACACATCTTCTGAAGTAGGTTACGATGGCGATACCTGTGGCGTAATCAACATCATCGGTAAACAATCCCCTGATATCAACCAAGGTGTTGACCGTGCGAAGCCTGAAGATCAAGGTGCAGGCGACCAAGGCCTAATGTTCGGTTATGCATCAAACGAAACTGATGTATTGATGCCGGCACCAATCACTTATTCTCACCGTCTAGTTGAGCGCCAAGCTGAAGTTCGTAAATCCGGCCTCCTGCCATGGTTACGCCCAGATGCGAAATCCCAGCTAACATTCCGCTATGAGAACGGTAAACCTGTAGGTGTTGACGCACTCGTTCTATCTACTCAGCACAACCCTGAAGTATCGCAGGCAGATCTTCGTGAAGCAGTAATGGAGCTAATTGTTAAGCACGTTATTCCTGCTGAATGGATCACAAAAGAGACTCAGTTCCACATCAACCCAACCGGCAACTTCGTAATCGGTGGTCCAGTAGGTGACTGTGGTCTGACAGGCCGTAAAATCATTGTTGATACTTATGGCGGCATGGCTCGTCATGGTGGTGGCGCATTCTCTGGTAAAGACCCATCAAAGGTAGACCGTTCTGCTGCTTACGCAGGTCGTTATGTCGCGAAGAACATTGTGGCTGCGGGCCTAGCAGACCGTTGTGAAATTCAGGTGTCTTACGCAATTGGTGTAGCAGAGCCAACGTCTGTATCGATCAATACATTCGGTACTGGCAAGATCTCTGATGATAAGATCATTCAATTAGTTCGTGAGCACTTTGACCTTCGCCCTTACGCGATCACTACAATGCTTGATCTACTTCACCCAATGTATCAGCCAACTGCTGCATACGGCCACTTTGGCCGTAACCCGTTCGAAATGGAGTACAAAGGTGAAACCTTTACTGCATTCACATGGGAACGCACTGATAAAGCAGACGCACTACGCGAAGCTGCAGGCCTATCTTAATTTAGTGATTTTTCTCCAAAAAAAGCGCCTTATGGCGCTTTTTTATTGCCTACAGTAAGTTATATGACAATAATGAGAAACTTACTTTTCGCGGCCTTTTGAAATTAATGCAACTTAGTAATTTTAGCATCCGGCAAAAGCTGATTGGACTCGTCATCATACTCGCGCTGGGTATACTGATGACTTCCAGTCTTGCCTTTTACTTTTCATACCAAGACACCTTGGCCGGAAAGAAAGATCAGATTCGCAGTGTTGTTCAAGCCTCTGCCAGTCAGGTTCTCCAGCTTCGCGCGCTAAAAAAGTCCCAACAGATATCTGAAACAGAATATTTACAGCGACTTCGTTCGCTAATCTATGGCACAAACTATTCAGATGGAAGCTATATCTTTTTAATGACCGACGAAGCACGTGTTTACCTTCATCCCAAACGACCTGAGCTTGAAGGGCTTTTAATCAATGAAGTACCCAACATAAAAAATGGCAAAGCCATTGCTGCCAGCTTCAAGCAAATTTTGGAAAACCCTGAAAAATCTCAATTCTGGAAACTCTACCTACCGAAACCAGACGGTGGCCCCTCCCTCGAAAAGCTTACTTACGCGCAGCTAATCCCTGATAGCGATCTGATTATCGGTACAGGCGTGTACCTTGATGATCTCATTCCGGTATATATCAATCGCGCCCTTAGCTATATCACGATCACCCTGGCTGTACTATTTGCATCATTCGCTACAGCAGTTCTGATATCAAGAAATATCGTTCAACCGATCATCATTCTTTCTGGTCAAATGAAACGCCTCTCCTCGGGCGATATTGATCAGGAGATACGCTTTACCCATCATAAAGATGAAATCGGACAAATAGCTCAGTCATTAGAAGAGTTTCGTGACCATTTAATTGAAAACAAGCGCTTACGCTATATGCAGGAACATGTTCAGTTTCTCGAGAACTTTGACCCTGTAACACGCCTCTATAATCGGCGAGCGATTGGTGAAGCCCTTGAACGAGAGATCATTCGTAATTTTGAAAGCCAAGAACAGGTTTCATTTTTATTTATCCGCTTAGATCTACTAAGAAACTTAACCATAGAATTAGGCGACGAGCAGCGCGACCAAATTCTGATTGAGACAGCTAATCGTTTAAGGCAAATGCTCTCAATCAACCATCGTTTAGCACGAATTGGCGAGGGCTGCTTTGGTCTGATGCTTATTAACAAACCAGCGCACATCAACCTTGAAGATGTAGCCGATTCGATTCTTAATACCATAGAAAAGCCAATCCAATTGGATAATCTACAGATTCAAATTGGGGCACGCATTGGCATAGCCTCCTATCCAGAGGATGGCGATCAACAGTTTGAATTGATAGGCCGCTCAGAAATCGCCGCTAAAACGGCCCGCAAACGAGAGCAAGGCTGGCTCTACTTCAGCCAGATTAAAGGACAAACAACAGAACAAAAAATCGCTCTGTGGCAAGATCTATCAACTGCAATGGACCAAGACCAATTTTATTTGGTATTCCAGCCGTTGTTTGATCTAGAAAGTAATGCTCCGCTGTCAGCTGAAACCTTATTACGCTGGACACATCCCACACTAGGCCCTATATCACCAGCAGTTTTTGTTCCTCTGGCGGAGCAAAGCGGCTTGATTTCACGCCTTGATCACTGGGTACTCAATGCCGTAGCCAAGCAATGCCGTAATTGGTTAGACAAAGACATTGCCTTTCCTCGCGTTGCCATCAACCTATCTGGCATCAGTTTTCTGCGAAACGATTTCGAGCTAAAACTACAAAGCATTTTTTCTCAATACAATGTATCGCTTGAACATATAGAGCTTGAACTTACCGAGGGTGTATTGATCGAAGATCTAGGCCGCATTCAGGAGAAACTAAAACGCGTACGTGATCTCGGTGTCAGCATTTCTATAGATGATTTCGGTACCGGTTACTCTTCGCTTAGCCGTATCAAAAACCTTCCTGTCGATCATATTAAAATTGACAAGTCGTTTATCGACGATATCGATACCAACCCACAGGATCTAAAAATAGTTCAGGCGATTATTCTAATGGCCCAAGGTTTACAACTACACGTTGTAGCAGAGGGTGTAGAAACTGAACGCCAGCTATCTATTCTCCGCGAAGAACAATGTGATGTTGTCCAAGGCTACTTGTTAAGCCGCCCTCTCGCCGTGGCAGACTATGAAGCACTGATAGATGAAGACCTAATCATTGAAGGCGACTGAACCTTAATTATGAGAATACCCCGTTTTTTTGAATCGCAGCCCTTGCAAACTGGCGCAGATATATCTTTAAGTGATTCTGTCGTTCAACACGTCAGTCGCTCTTTGAGAATGCGACCTCAGGATCAGATCATTCTGTTCAATGGTGATGGCTCTGAATATAAGGCAGAGTTAATCAACATTGAAAAACGCAGCGTGACGGCTCACATCATTGAAAGCACACTCTCATCCACTGAAAGCCCTTTACCTATTACTATTGGTCAAACGCTTTCTCGAGGGGAGAGAATGGATTATGCCATACAGAAAAGTACTGAAATGGGCGTAAAATCGATTACGCCTCTTTTTTCTGAACGCTGTGAAGTCAAACTACCCAAAGATCGCCAAGAAAAACGCGTGAAGCATTGGCATCAAATTGCCATTAGTGCGTGTGAACAATCGGGCCGTACTGTACCTCCGGAAATAGCATACCCAACCGATCTGGAAAAATGGCTAGCTGCCCAAGATGCAGAACTTAAACTTGTTCTACATCATCACAGCGAAAAGCCTTTGCAAGAGATGTCAGCTCCACGTTCTGTTGCATTGCTAATTGGACCGGAAGGCGGCCTTACCAGCGATGAAGTTGAACTTGCAACTCGATATGGGTTCAAACCTCTGACACTTGGACCACGCGTTATGCGCACAGAAACAGCTCCCGTAGCCGCATTAACATTACTCAATTATCTATGGGGCGACCTTGCTTAGGCATAAATTATGCTCTGTGCGCTTAAATGGTAAAGATTAAGGATCAAAAAATGACAATTAAGCTCGGCATTGTGATGGACCCTATTGATAACATCACATTCAAAAAAGACAGTTCACTCGCCATGCTATGGGCAGCCCAGCAGAAAGGCTGGGAGCTATGGTATATGGAGCAGCAGCATCTATTCTCACTAGACGGTAAAGCTCAAGCTAAGATGGCTCCTATTGAAGTAATGATGGACGAGCAAAAATGGTTTGAACGCGGCGAATACGAGACCCGTGACCTGTCCGATCTTAACGTGATTTTGATGCGTAAAGATCCACCATTCGATAACGAATTTATCTACACAACCTATCTATTGGAGCAGGCTGAAAAAGAAGGCTCTTTGATTGTTAACAAGCCCCAAAGCCTTCGCGATTTTAATGAGAAGCTGTTCGCGACTCATTTTCCACAATGCTGTCCTCCGGTATTGGTGAGCAAGCATGAATCAATGCTGCGCGAATTCCACAAAGAGCATGGTGACGTCATCTTTAAACCACTCGATGGCATGGGCGGTTCACAAATATTCCGTATCAAAGAAGATGGCCTAAATCTAGGCGTGATTATTGAAACACTTACAAATCACGGCCAACAAACCATCATGGCTCAAAAGTTTATTCCTGAAATCGTAGATGGCGATAAACGCATTTTATTAGTGGATGGTGAACCAGTGCCTTATGGCCTAGCTCGAATCCCGGCAAAAGGGGAAACTCGAGGTAACTTGGCCGCAGGCGGCCGAGGAGAAGGACGCGAACTCACCGAACGAGATTATTGGATCTGCAAACAGATTGCTCCTACCCTAAAAGAAAAAGGGTTATTATTTGTTGGTCTGGATGTCATTGGTGACTATCTCACCGAAATTAATGTAACCAGTCCAACCTGCATTCGCGAATTGAATAATCAGTACGGTCTGGATATTGGAATGCAGCTGATGGACGCAATCGAACAAAAATTGGCAAAGCAATAAAGAGATGCTGCTAACAAAGGACCCAACCAAGTGAGCACCGCTGTAGCTCAAACAGTAACCGCGGTTGAACGTTTCGGTTTTACGTTATTTTTCGCCACTGCACTACATGCAGTGGCGATTTTGGGGATCACGTTCACATTCAATAACGAACGCCCGCCCCAAAAAACAATTGAGATAACCTTAGCCCAATACCAGCAAGAAGCAGCCCCAAAGCAGGCCGATTTTATTGCTCAAGCTAACCAAGAAGGCAGCGGTACAAGCAAAGATAAACTGTTGCCATCCACTCCTCAAAAAGCAGAATTCAGGGATAACAAACCGAAGCAAGCTACTGCTATAGCGCAGGCGGTTGAACTAACCCCTCCAAAACCTGAACCAAGTGCCGTAGCGGTTAATGCGAAGACAAAAGCAGACAACAGCTCTACACAAAAAGCGAAACAAAAGGTGATCACGGTTACACAAAGCACAAAAAAGGTGTCCACAATAACTGCTAAGCAACAACAGGAAGCACCATCCGGCGGCTCACCCGGCACCTCTTTACTTGCGAGAAGCCTTGAGATGGCCAGCTTACAAGCGGAGATTGATGCCCATCGTGAACTGAGAGCCAAGCAACCTCGCATCAAACGCTTGACGTCAGCCTCAACCAAAAAGCGCGAAGACGCTCTCTATCTTCACAACTGGCGTAAGAAAATTGAAAACATCGGCAATCTTAACTATCCAGAAGAAGCTAGAAGAAACAAAATGTACGGCAGTTTACGCCTACTGGTTTCAATCAAGCCCGATGGTTCTGTAAAAACTATTGAGATCTTAGAATCATCTGGGAAACCAATACTAGATGACGCAGCCATTCAAATTGTTAGGCTTGCAGCGCCCTTCCAACCCTTCCCTGTAGAGATGAGAAAAAGTACAGATATCCTTGAAATAATTCGTACTTGGAAATTTGAGAAACGCGCCTATTTGGACTAATTCTTAAATAACGTAGATAAAAAATGGGCCAGTAATTATGACCTCATCGAGCTGTTCGTTACGCAACCATTTTCTTATATCCATGCCTCATCTAAACGACCAGAGCTTTACCCAAACAGTCACCTATATTTGTGACCATAGCGATTATGGCGCTATGGGCATTGTTATAAATCGCCCTGTAGGCATTACACTGGTTGAACTATGTGATCACCTTAATCTCCCTTGTTCTTCTGTCGCAAATCAGCAACAAGCTATTTTTAGTGGCGGCCCCGTCAGAAGTGATCGAGGCTATGTTCTTCACAAAGCATCCGACCCTTTCGAATGGAGTAACAGCCACTGTGTGGCAGATGATATTTACCTCACCACCTCTATTGATGCTATAGAAGCCGCGGCAGAAGGGCGTTTTGAGCATAATTACCTTGTCGCACTAGGCTGCGCTGGCTGGAGCCCAGGGCAGCTAGAACAGGAGATGAGCGACAATGTGTGGTTAAGCTGTCCGGCAAATTCAGATATACTCTTCAGCACTCCGGCTGGTGATCGTTTGCAGGCAGCCGCATCAATATTGGGCATTAACCTTGATCTACTAACCGCCCTACCCGGACACGCCTGATATAGACGTCAGGCATTATGTCCAATTGGGATATAAGGCTCTGACACAGGCATGAGTAATCAGATCAATCAAGTTGTGGCATTTGATTTTGGAACCTCCCGTATTGGGGTTGCAACGGGTCAAAGCATTACCGGAACAGCCACACCACTCCCCCCTTTTTCTGCACGCGATGGACAACCTAATTGGGATGATATATCCAAGTTAATGGAAGAATGGAAACCTGATGCTTTGGTTGTGGGCATACCGCTTAACTTTGACGGTACTATCAGCGATATGGCCCATAGAGCAAGGAAGTTTGCCAACCGATTGCATGAACGGTATAAAACGCCCTGTTTCTTAATGGACGAACGTTTATCAACGGCCGAAGCCAAAGAGATTCATTTTGCTGCGGGCGGCAGTGATAATTTTAAGAAAGAGTCAGTCGATGGCCTTGCGGCTCAGTTGATCTTAGAAAGCTGGTTAAATTGCGACATCAGAATTCCTAGCCATACCCGATTGGAGGAAGTTTATGACAACAAACGTACTTAATGCTGAAGCCCTGCTGGAAAAAATGCAGCAGGAGTTACAAGCATTACTGTCCAAAAATGATAAACCTGATCCACTGATGATCGGTATTCATACGGGTGGGGTATGGTTAGCAGAGCGCCTACACCAAGGATTAGAATTAGAAAGCCCTTTAGGTGTTCTAGATATTTCTTTTCATCGAGATGACTTTGAAACCAGCGGTTTAAACCCTAAAGTTCAACCTTCCAAGCTACCCTGCACAACAGAAGGACGCCATGTCATTCTTGTAGACGACGTCATCATGAGTGGACGAACGATTCGTGCTGCCATGAATGAACTGTTTGACTATGGCCGCCCAGCATCCATAACACTTGCGACACTGCTTGACCTGCAGCAACGTGAGTTACCTATACAAGCAGATATAATTGGCGGCACACTAGCTATAAGTGCCGACGAAACTGTAAAACTTACAGGTCCTGAGCCAATGGCTTTGGAAATCCGTAATCGTTCTGACGACTGAGTATTTATCATGTTTGAACAAAATGATCCGAATCAGATTCAACTCACAGATGAAGGCGAACTGAAGCACTTTATTACCACCGAAGGGCTATCTCGTGAGTTGCTAACTGAAATTTTAGATACTGCAGACTCTTTTGTAGACATGAGCGCTAAACAGGTAAAGAAGGTTCCTCTGTTAAGAGGAAAAACCGTCGTAAACCTATTTTTTGAAGCAAGTACCCGTACCCTGTCAACATTTGAGCTAGCAGCCAAACGTCTTTCAGCGGATGTCTTGAACCTAAATATCAGTACGTCATCCACCTCTAAAGGCGAGACGCTAAAAGACACGCTCATGACACTTCATGCCATGCATTCGGATATGTTTGTTGTTCGTCATTCGAGCAGTGGTGCAGCTCACTTTATTGCAGAGCACGTTACCCCAGATGTAGCCGTTATCAACGCTGGGGACGGTCGTCACGCTCACCCAACTCAAGCAATGCTGGACATGCTTACAATCCGTCAGGCTAAAGGTGATTTTGCGCCATTAACGGTGGCGATTGTTGGTGATATTTTACATTCGCGTGTTGCTCGCTCTCAGATCCACGCTTTACGTACGCTAGGTGTAAATGAGATTCGTGTTATTGCACCCAATACACTGCTGCCTCGCAATATTGAAGCTTTAGGCGTGAAGGTATTCACCAATATGCAAGAAGGCATCAAAGACGTTGATGTGGTGATGATGCTGCGCCTTCAGAAAGAGCGTATGAACAGTGCACTTCTGCCGAGTGAAAGCGAATTTTACAAGCTATACGGTCTTACTATGGACAAACTGCAGCTAGCCAAACCTGATGCAGTCGTGATGCACCCTGGCCCGATTAACCGCGGCGTAGAGATAGCCTCATCGGTAGCGGACGGAGACCGCTCCCTTATTTTAGATCAGGTAACAAACGGTATTGCTGTACGAATGGCTGTTATGTCTATGGCCATGAGTGGCCAAGCCAAAAGCCGCCCGAATCAGTTGGAAGCAGGAGAGTAACGACCATGAACATTCTTATTCAAGGCGGTCGTATCATTGACCCTGCAAACCAAACTGACAGAGTTGCTGATCTGTACTTAGTCGATGGTAAAATTGTTGCTTACGATTCTGCTCCAGAAGGCTTCGAAGCAGAGCAAACTATTAATGCTGAAAATCAGATTGTTTGCCCCGGCTTTATCGACCTATGCGCCCATGCTCGTGAACCGGGCCCAGCACAGAAAGGCTCGATAAAAACAGAAGCAGCCGCAGCCGTTGCAGGTGGTGTAACTACAATAGTGACACCACCTTCAACTAACCCTGTCATCGATACGCGTGCAGTTGCCCAACTCATTCAGGATCGCTGTGAAGAAGAAGGTAAAATGCAAATTTTACCTATGGGCGCGCTTACTAAAGGCCTTCAAGGCGAGCAGCTTGCGCCAATGGCAGCGTTGTCAGCAGCAGGCTGCATCGCATTTACCAACACTCGTAATCCGGTAGCCGATTCTTTAACCCTAACTCGCTGCCTAGAATATGCTGCTACCCATGATCTGCTCGTCATTTTCCAAGCTGAAGATAACGCCTTAGCTAAAGGCGGCTGCATGCATGAAGGTAGCACCTGCACTCGACTTGGCCTTAACGGCATTCCAGAGTCAGCTGAAACCATCGATGTATCTCGAAACTTACTGTTAGTAGAGCAGACGGGCGTGCGCGCGCACTTCGGTCAGCTATCCTGTGAACGCTCTGTACGCATGATTACTGAAGCGCGCGATAGAGGCCTTCCCGTTACTGCAGATGTATCGATCCAGAACCTACTACTGACCGATGAGAACGTGAACGGTTTCAACAATGACTTCCACCTGATCCCGCCTTTGCGTAGTCAACTAGACCGCGCAGGTTTAATACAAGGATTGTTAGGTGGAAGCATCCAGGCGATCTGTTCTGACCACCAGCCTCACGAACGTGCAGCAAAAGAGGCTCCATTTGCAGATACCGAGCCGGGCATGATCGGCTTGGAAACATTGTTGCCTTTAGGCCTATTGCTGGTTGAACAGAACATGCTGGATCTACCTCAACTGATTGAAAAACTAACCGCGGCTCCTGCTGAGATTTTAGGCTTACCTACAGGTAACCTTAATGTTGGCAGTGTTGCGAACATCTGTATTTTTAACCCTGAAACTGAATGGCAGCTCACGCCTGATACATGCCATTCAAGAGGAAAAAATACACCGTTCATGAACTATCCACTAAAAGGCAAAGTGTCCCATACACTGTTCCAAGGCCAAGTGGTTTATACTGCCTAAACGTAAAAAAGCCGCGATATCATATCGCGGCTTTTTCTTTCCAGCATAATTCTTTAAAGCAAAGCAATCCTTAGATTACATCCCTTTAACGTTAGCATCACCTTCGTTATGCAAGTAATCCTCTTCATCCTGTAGATGGAAAGATTGATTATCTTCATCTGGAGCCAATTCAGGATTCGTATCAGCACTCAGCTTAATCATTAGACGAAGATCGTTTGGCGAATCAGCATGGGCTAGTGCCACATCGTAAGTAATCACCCCGTCTTTGTAGAGATTAAACAAAGATTGGTCGAACGTCTGCATCCCTAAGTTAGTTGATTTTTTAACCACATCTTTAATCTCATGAACTTCACCTTTACGGATCAAATCCTGAATTAATGGCGTGTTAATCAATACTTCGATCGCTGCACGACGTCCCTTACCATCTTTCGTAGGTAACAGTTGTTGCGCAATAATCGCTTTAAGGTTTAATGAAAGATCCATCCACAACTGATCATGATGCTCAGGCGGGAAGAAGCTAATTACGCGGTCTAATGCTTGGTTGGCATTATTAGCGTGTAAAGTTGCTAGAGTTAAATGACCTGTTTCGGCAAATACGATACCATGTTGCATCGTTTCCCTAGTACGGATCTCACCCATCAAAATTACATCTGGTGCCTGACGGAGCGTATTTTTTAGTGCAACATCAAACGAGTCGGTATCGATACCTACTTCACGTTGAGTGATGATACTTTGCTTATGTTCGTGAACATACTCAATCGGATCTTCGATAGTAATAATATGACCCCGATGATTGGTATTACGGTAATCAATCATCGATGCTAAAGAGGTTGATTTACCTGTAGAGGTACCACCAACAAATAAGATTAATCCTCGTTTTGTCATAGACAAATCACGTAGGATTGGTGGCAGGTTCAACTCTTCTAAGCTTGGTATATAGTTATTAATCTTCCTTAAGACCATGCCTGCAGAGTTACGCTGAAAGAATGCAGATACACGAAAACGTCCCAAACCTGGCGCACTAATAGCAAAGTTACACTCATGACATCCCTCAAACTCCGCAAGCTGCTTGTCATTCATAGTACTGTAAACAAGAGCTCGAGCCTGTGATGGCTTAAGGGTGTCTTTTGTTAACGGTTTCAAAGTACCGTCAACCTTAATCGTCGGCCTTGCACCTGCCGTTACGAAAAGGTCAGAGGCATCCCTATCCACCATCACCTTTAGTAATTGCGTAAAATCCACGCTGTATATCTCCTAAGCCCAATTAAAACTGTTGTGGGTTTGCTGCACGCTCACGCGCTGTTTCGCGTGTTATAAATCCTTTTTGCATCAATTCTTGCAGAGATTGATCCAAAGTTTTCATACCAAATGATGCACCAGTCTGGATCGCCGAATACATCTGAGCAACTTTGTCCTCTCGGATAAGGTTACGAATAGCTGGGGTACCAATCATAATCTCATGAGCTGCAACCCGGCCGCCTTTCGGCTTTTTCAAAAGTGTCTGCGAGATCACACCCATCAGCGACTCTGAAAGCATGGATCTCACCATATCCTTCTCAGCGGCCGGAAATACGTCAATAACACGGTCAATTGTTTTAGCTGCTGAGGTGGTGTGTAAAGTACCAAATACTAAATGGCCGGTTTCAGCGGCAGTCAGCGCGAGACGGATAGTTTCCAAGTCTCGCATCTCACCGACAAGGATGATATCCGGGTCTTCACGTAGTGCCGAACGAAGTGCATTCGAAAAGCTATGTGTATCCCTATGCACTTCACGCTGGTTTACCAAGCACTTCTTACTTTCATGCACGAATTCAATTGGGTCTTCAATAGTCAAAATATGATCGGCACGCGTGTCATTAATGTAATCGATCATTGCAGCCAATGTTGTACTTTTACCAGAACCTGTAGGACCCGTAACCAGAACTAAGCCACGTGGCTTCTCAGAAAGGTCCTTAAACACCTTACCCATATCGAGATCATCTAACGTTAAAACCTTACTAGGGATAGTTCGGAAAACAGCACCCGCACCGCGATTCTGGTTAAATGCGTTCACACGAAAACGCGCTAAACCAGGCACCTCGAAAGAAAAGTCTGTCTCAAGTACATCTTCATACTCTTTACGTTGTTTATCATTCATAATGTCGTAAATGAGAGTATGAACCTGTTTATGGTCTAAAGAAGGCAGTTTTATGCGACGCACATCACCGTCAACACGAATAATAGGTGGCATCCCTGCTGATATATGCAAATCTGATGCACCTTGTTGTACGGTAAATGATAAAAGTTCGGTAATATCCATAACGTTCCTGTAACCCGGCACTGCGTTGTAAAGTTATAAGGTAGTTCTAGCAGAATCCCCGTTGCAATCCAATTGCTAAGGCCACAAATATATGTCAATCATAGCAAAGAATCTGAAGATGGTTCGATCTGAGGTAGCATCCTCTGCTACCAAAAATGGACGAAATACCTCAGACATCACCCTGTTAGCCGTCAGTAAAACACGCCCTGCAGACGATATTCGTATTGCGTCAAACGAAGGTCAGGTGCATTTTGGTGAAAACTACCTACAGGAAAGTCTAGAGAAGATTAACGAGTTAAAAGAACTAGAGCTAATCTGGCACTTTATTGGTCCCCTGCAATCCAATAAGACTCGCTCTGTCGCCGAAAACTTTGATTGGCTACATACCTTAGACCGCCTAAAGATCGCTAAAAGGCTCTCCGAACAACGTCCGACTGGGCTTAAACCACTGAATGTTTGCATTCAGGTCAATATCAGTAACGAAGAGAGCAAATCGGGCTGTCGACCTGAAGAACTACACACTCTGGTTGAGGAGATTAGTAAACTACCTAACATCTGTGTTCGTGGCCTTATGGCAATCCCTAAAGCGACTGAAGATCCAAAGGAACAACAAGCCGCTTTTGCAAAAATGAAAGCACTACAGCTTGAATTACAGGCCAAACACCCTCAATTAGATACACTATCAATGGGCATGTCTGGAGATATGGATGCTGCTATCGCAGAGGGCTCTACTATTGTCCGCATTGGCACAGCCATTTTTGGCCCTCGGGCACCTAAGTCCGCCTAATTTTTGTAAGGATCTATTGTGAATAATCAACCTATTCTCGCGTTTATCGGTGCTGGCAACATGGCACGCGCTATCATTGGCGGCCTAATCAGCAATGGCTACCCAGCAGAAAAAATCTGGGCCAGCGAACCTGAAGCTGAACGCCTTGCCGATTTAAAAGAACAAGGCCTAAAAACAACGACAGATAACAATGAAGCTGTTCAAGCTGCTGATGTTGTGGTCCTAGCAGTTAAACCTCAGATTTTAAAAACAGTAACGGCATCAATTGCTGATAGCGTACAAAGCTCACAACCACTGATTGTTTCAGTTGCAGCTGGCATTATGACGCCAAGCATCGACAAATGGTTAGGCGGCAATACTGCAATCGTTCGCTGTATGCCTAACACCCCAGCACTGGTACAGACTGGTGCCAGTGGACTGTACGCCAACGCTAAAGTTTCCGCCGAGCAACGCCAACAATCCGAAACTATTCTAGATGCTACAGGCATTACATTGTGGGTAGATGAAGAATCGCAACTTGATGCCGTAACCGCTGTATCAGGCTCAGGCCCGGCATATTATTTCCTTGTCATGGAATCCATGATTGCTGCTGGAGAAAAACTAGGCCTTTCAAAAGAAACTGCCACTCAACTAACGCTACAGACTGCTCTTGGAGCGGCTAAAATGGCGAAAGAGAGTGAGTTTGACCCAGCGGAACTTCGCCGACGAGTGACCTCTCCTAAGGGTACAACTGAGCAAGCGATCAAGCGTTTTATCGATGGCCAACTTCCTGAGCTTTTTGATGATGCAATGAAAGCATGTAATGATCGTTCCGTAGAACTTGCCGAAGAACTAGGCAAAGATTAACAGCAAGGTTCAACATCGCACAGCTACACTCTATACTGCGTGAAAGTTGAACCTAACTATACTTGTTTTACTAACAGATCAACGACATAGGAATTGATATGGCACAGGATCCAATCGTTTTGATAATCCGCATGCTAGGTGAAATGTATGCGTTCATTATTATCTTGCGTTTCCTTTTACAGTTGTCCCATGCCGACTATTACAACCCGATATCTCAAGCGATTGCCAAATTGACAAATGTACCTGTAGTCGCAATTAGCCGCGCTGTACCTCGCATTGGCAAATTTGATGCGTCGGCATTGCTCTATGCAACAGTAGTTAAAATCGCGACACTATTTTTGATCGTGATGGTATCGGGAATGGACATGCCCAACATTGTTCACCTTCTGGTACTGGCGCTTGTGGGTGTTGTTAATGGTATTCTAGAGATCTATTTCTGGGCAGTATTAGGCTCAGTTATTATCAGCTGGGTGGCGCCTGGTAGTTATCATCCTGGCCCACAATTGATTCAACAAGTCACACAGCCTCTATTTAAACTTGTGCAGAAGGTGGTCCCACCTATAGGTGGTTTAGATTTGTCACCTATATTTATTTTCCTTGCGATCACAATCATACAATCCCAGTTAGGCCGATTTGTTTACTAACTGATAAAGCAGAGCGTTTTCGTTCGCTCTGCTCTATTTAATTGTTTGATAGCGAGTTTTTGCATTGATCACTTGGACAAATACGAGCTTGTGACGTAAAAACTCGTTAAAATAGGTTAACTTGATTAACTTGTAAGATCATTTTACTGAGATACCTAAGGTGACAGATTCAACTTTCATTTCTCTTGGTCGCGTACTCATCTTCTATGAGATGTGAAGCTCGACTCCTCTAGCGCATCTAGCGCTCCGTTTCATTGTGTAATTTTAAAATTGCTGTTTTAGAGTCGAGATTAGAAATGCCTGCTGTTATTCCTGAAGATTCCGTTGGAATTGTTACACCTGAAATTATTGAATTTAATGAGCCCTTACAGCTTCAATGCGGCCGCACATTAGATAGATACCACCTTATCATCGAAACCTACGGTGAACTGAATAAAGATCGCTCAAATGCAATCCTGATTTGTCATGCCTTGTCGGGTAACCACCACGTTGCTGGTTATAACAGCATGGACGATAAAAAGCCGGGGTGGTGGGACAGCGCTATAGGCCCAGGTAAAGCGATCGACACCAATAAATTCTTTGTTATCGCGTTAAATAACCTAGGTGGTTGCCATGGTTCCAGCGGTCCTAACCAGATCAATCCTGAAACCGGCAAACCTTATGGCCCTGATTTCCCGATTGTAACGGTCAATGATTGGGTCGAAAGCCAAGCGCGTTTGGCTGACCGCTTCCGTATCGAACAGTTTGCAGCTGTTATTGGTGGAAGCTTAGGTGGAATGCAGGCATTGCAATGGTCGATCAATTATCCTGATCGCCTGCGTCACTGCATGGTTATCGCAGCCGCACCTAAGTTATCAGCGCAGAATATCGCATTTAACGAAGTAGCTCGCCAAGCGATCAGTAAGGATTCTCAGTTCCATAACGGTCACTACTACGAAAAAGATGAAGTACCTAAAGTTGGTCTAATGCTGGCGCGGATGTTAGGTCATATTACTTACCTATCTGACGACGGCATGCGCAGCAAGTTTGGCCGCGAGCTTCGTTCTGGGCAGATTAGCTACGATTTCACACCTCAGTTTGAAATCGAGTCTTACCTTCGCTATCAGGGCGAGCGTTTCTCGACAGCATTTGACGCTAATACATACTTGTTAATGACTAAAGCGCTGGATTACTTCGATCCAACAGTGGATAGCGGAAAAAGTCTTCCAGAAGTACTAGCACAAGCAAAAGCAAAGTTTATGGTGATCTCATTCACTACAGATTGGCGCTTCTCACCAGAGCGCTCTCGCGAGATTGTGGATGCGCTAGTAGAAGCTAATAAACAAGTAAGCTATGCAGAAATTGAAGCAGCTCAGGGCCATGACGCGTTCCTAATCCCTATTCCTCGTTACCTAGACATCTTCTCTGCTTATATGGAGCGAGTTGAACAGGATACTGTGGCATTAAAAGCAGAGGAGAAAAGCTAATGCGCGCTGATTTAGAACTAATCAAAGACTGGGTTGAACCTGGCAAGCGCGTGCTTGACCTTTGTTGTGGTGATGGCGAGTTACTGCACTATCTGCAAACAGAGAAGAACGCGACCGGCTACGGTTTAGAAATTGGCCAAGACAATATTACTGATTGCGTTCGCAAAGGGGTCAACGTAATAGAGAAAGATATTGAGGAAGGCCTAGCTTCGATCAAAGACAACACCTTTGATACCGTGATCATGACGCAGGCTATCCAAATCATGATGCGTCCGGATCAAATCGTTGATGAAATGCTGCGTATAGGCAAAGAGTGTATCGTAACCTTCCCTAATTTCGGGCACTGGCGCGCACGTGGATATTTGGCATTCAGAGGTAAAATGCCAGTATCCAAGTTCCTACCCTATACTTGGTATAACACACCCAACACACACTTCTGTACGTTTAATGATTTTGAACAACTCTGTGTTGAACGCAATATCTACATTATGGATCGTACAGTTGTGGATAACGAACACCAACACCGGTGGTGGATCCATCTCTGGCCTAACATGCTGGGTGAAATTGCCATCTACCGGATTACAAAATAAGTGAGGAAGACAATGAATCGCTTAAGCAAATGGGCATCAGCTTTATTGTTGTCATTAATCGCACTCATTAGCCAACCCGTTCTGGCTGAGCAGTTTGTGAAATATGACAACTACGAGATCCACTATAACGCTTTCTACAGCACCTTTATTCAACCTGATGTAGCTCAAGCTATTGGCATCCAACGTAGTAAACGTCGTGCTCTGGTCAATGTATCAGTTTTGAAAATTGAGGATGGCGAGAAAAAACCTGTATCAGCGTTTGTAAAAGGCCAAGCAACAAGCTTGATTCAACAATCGCAAAATCTTGACTTTAAAAAAGTCGATGAAGGCAATGCGATCTATTACATAGGTCAATTTGGTTTTACTGATGATCAAGTGATGCGCCTATCTCTAGAAGTACAGCCAGACCCAAACAAACCCGCTTACACTGTAAAATTTGAACAACGCTTTTACGAAGAGTAAGCCCTAACAACTCACAAAAAGGCGCATTATCATGCGTCTTTTTTATTTTTCAGTGCGGTGAAAGAATGATTAATAAAATTGTGCTCGCCAGTGGTAACAAAGGTAAGTTAAAAGAGTTTAATCAAGTTCTGGCAGATTTAGGTGTCGAAGTTGTACCTCAATCTGAATTCAACGTAAGCGATGCCGATGAGACCGGTTTAAGCTTTGTTGAAAATGCCATTCTAAAAGCACGCCACGCTGCTGAAGTTACTGGGCTACCCGCACTAGCCGATGATTCCGGGCTAGAGGTGGATGCACTTCAAGGCGCTCCTGGTATTTACTCAGCACGCTTTTCTGGCGAAGGCGCCACTGATGCTAAAAACAATGAGTTACTTCTAGAAAAGCTTGAAGGTATTCCTAGCGAACAACGCAGCGCCCGCTTCCGCTGTGTTTTAGTCTTTATGCGTCATGCAAACGACCCAACCCCATTAATTTGTCAGGGTAGCTGGGAAGGAACTATTCTAGAACGAGCAAGTGGAAGTAACGGCTTTGGGTACGACCCGCTGTTCTGGATTCCTGAACTGGAAAAAGCATCAGCTGAATTAGCACCTGAACAAAAGAATAAACTCAGCCACCGTGGCCAAGCAGTTCAATTGCTGAAACAAAGCATCGAACCTTACTTGAAGTAACCGTTTATGAGCCTACAGCTGCCACCATTATCTCTTTATGTACACATCCCGTGGTGTGTACGTAAATGTCCTTACTGCGATTTTAATTCTCATGCTCAGCGCGATGAACTGCCTGAAACAGAGTACATCCAGTGCTTATTGGATGACTTAGAGTCCGAGAAACACCTCGCACAAGGTCGTAGCATACAAACAATCTTTATTGGTGGCGGCACTCCAAGCCTGTTCTCCGCAGATAGCTTTAAAGCATTACTACAAGGGATTCATAATATTATCCCACTAGAAAAAGATGCCGAGATCACCCTAGAAGCGAACCCTGGTACTTTCGAGCAAGATAAATTTGTTGGCTATCGAGACGCGGGGATTAATCGACTCTCTATCGGTGTGCAAAGCTTTAACGATCAGCATCTCGCCAAGCTCGGGCGAATACATAGTTCTGAGAATGCAGTTAAAGCAGCCACATTAGCGCGTGAGCTTTTTCCTAAGTTAAATCTAGACTTGATGCATGGCCTTCCTGACCAAACACTTGAAGGCGCATTGAGTGATTTAGAACAAGCGATAGCATTACAGCCTGATCATCTATCTTGGTACCAGCTAACCATTGAGCCGAATACAGAATTTCACTCTCGCCCTCCACTACTTCCTATCGATGACACTCTGTGGGAGATCCAAGAACAAGGGCAAGCGCTTATCCGCTCCGCAGGATACAGCCAGTATGAAATTTCTGCCTATGCTAAATCGAAAGGCAACCGAGCCAAACACAATTTAAATTACTGGCACTTTGGTGACTATCTAGGCATAGGCGCAGGTGCTCACGGCAAGATCACACTTCCAGAACAAAACAAAATCATTCGCCGCTGGAAACAGAAACAACCTAAAGCCTATATGAACCCAGCAACAAGGCTAACAGGCGACACTGAAATAAGCCCAGAAGAGCTTCCTTTCGAATTTATGCTCAACGCTTTAAGACTCTACCATGGGGTTCCCTCGGACCTATTTACACAACGCACAGGCCTGCCCTTATCGACTATTGAGCCCCCCTTAACTACCGCAAGGCAACAAAAGCTACTAACAAAAGAGCTCAATTCGCTTTGCCCAACCGAGCAAGGCCGTTGTTTTTTAAACAATTTACTCGCTTTTTTTATGCACTAAGTAGTTTTACGGTTCGCAAACAAGATCATTTGTACTAACTTTAAGAATGAAATTGGATTTTTTGCCGACAGGGATAGGTCAGCTCTCAAATTTTATTCCTAGGCGCAGTTAAAATGACAATAAAATTTAAACTAACGGCATTGATCGCGTTCATTATTATTTCGATCGCATCGATGTATGGCATGCTTCATTTCGCAATCACTAACGTTTCCAGTTTAAAAGATGCTGAAACTGAAGTAAGTCATCTAGAAAGCAGTATGCTGACCCTCCGACGTCATGAAAAAGATTTTTTAGCACGTGACGATATTAAATACCTAAAACGCTTTGACGATACCGTTGCTGCATTCCAAGCCGAAATAACCACTCTTGAAGAGCACTTAGACCACGCCGGCATCCCGCACGAAAAAACTAAAGACCTGCATATAATCATTGATACTTATGCCGATAATTTCCATCAGTTAGTGAAATTGAAGCAGGAAATCGGCTTGTCTCATAATGAAGGCCTGCGCGGAGAGCTTCGCAAGGCAGTACACGGTGCTGAAAGCAAAGTAAAAGAGCTGGATAATTACCACTTGTTAGCCGATATTCTGCAATTACGCCGCAATGAAAAAGACTTTCTTATTCGCAAAGACCTTAAATACCGCAAAAAGTTTGAGACCAATTTTGAGAAGCTAAGTAATGATCTAGAAACTGAGTTATTCAACGAAAATGATATTACTGAAACTAAGCAACTGTTATCTGTTTATCGCACAAAATTCCTCACTCTAATCGATAATTACGAAAAGCTAGGCCTTAACAGTAAACAAGGTTTACTGGGCAATATGCGTAAATCAATCCACAAATCCGAAACGCTGTTAGAAGAACAAGCTGCCGAAATTACAGAACGCTTAAATGCTGAAATTGCTTCCATCAAACTACTCTCAAGTATTAAAGCGCTCGTCATAGCAGGTATTGTTTCTGCAATTGCCCTTTGGATTGCTAACAACATCATTTCGCGTTTACGCATCCTGCAACAAGTAATGGGTAATGCTAAAGAAAACAAAGACCTAACAGTACGCTATCAAGTTGTTGCCAATGATGAATTGAGCGATATGGGGCGTAGCTTTAATAGCATGATGTCCGAATTTCAGGCCCTGCTCGAGCGAGTAAACAACTCCTCATTACAGTTAAGCGCAGCAGCTGAGGAAGTATCAGCTATAGCCGTTGAGACCTCTCAAGGCTTAGAAAGTCAGAAAGCTCAAGTGATTCAGGTTTCCGCCGCTGTCCAAGAGATGGAAAGTGCTATGAGAGAGATCGCTCACAACACAGAGCTTACCGCCCAAACGGCAAATCACTCACAACAAAGCGCTGCTGAAGGGCAACGCATCATCAGCCATGCAATTGAAAACATTAATAATCTGGCAGAAGGTGCCAGTCAGAGCACCGAAGCTGTCGCTCTGTTAGAAGAGAACGGGACGAAGATAGGTACAGTACTAGATGTTATTAAAGGCATTGCCGAACAAACCAACCTACTTGCACTTAACGCTTCAATAGAGGCTGCTCGCGCAGGCGATCATGGCCGTGGTTTCTCAGTCGTTGCCGATGAGGTCCGAGGCTTGGCTGGCCGAAGTCAGGAATCAGCGACTGAGATCGATGTCATGATTAATGACCTACAGCAGCAAACAGGCCAAGTATCCAACCTAATGATGCGTAGCGTTGAAGTCAGTGCGCAAAGTGCTGAAGAAGCAGGGACTAGCATCAGCGCTCTGGATAAAATCATGAATGACGCTACAAATATTGTAGATATGACCTCTCAGGTGGCAGCGGCTGTAGAACAGCAAACTGCCGTAGCCGGTGATATCAACAACAATGCTGAACAGATCCAAACCATTGTCGCTGTAGCCAGCGAGCAAGTTGGTCAAAATGCTGAAGCGAGTGAAGAAGTAGCCAAACAGGCAGCTTACTTACAGCAGATCGTCGGTCAGTTTAAGGTTAAATAATTACCTTAGAGAGTTATACGGTTGCGGGCTTGCTGATTAATTTCAGCAACTCGCGCCGGTAACTCGCTTAAACAAGATACCTGAGCAGACGCAATGTGTGATTTATCACCCGATTGTAGATTAACCCAGATTGTCCACAACCCGACAGCTGCAGCGCCTTCAACATCATGTTCATGATTGTCACCCACATGAATAACCTGCTCCGGTCGTAAACCTGTGTTCGCTAACATCTGTTCAAACATTAATGGATGCGGCTTCATCTGCCCGACATCGTCTGCTTTGAATTGGAAATCGATCAGATCGGCTAGGCCCACTCGATGGATATCAGCATTACCATTACTCAACGCGCCCAACTGATAGCCTTGCTGCTTTAATTCCAATAAAACTTCACGTGCATGTTCAAAAAAGACCACTTCCTGACGCGCTTGAATAAACACTTCAAAAGCTTGAGCAGCCAAGGCTTCTACTTCATCCGCACTGTAACCCGCTTTTCGTAAACCATACTTCAACTGTTCCATACGAATCAGCGTTACACTATGCGCAATCTCTGGAGCATCTTCTAAAACGATCTGACGCAAAGCAGCAAGATCATGTAACTTGTAATGCTGTAAAAATGCCGATGCATGCTCAGATATCCAAGCAAACATCGTTTGGTTTGCATGCTGGATAACAGGGTCTACAGCCCAGAGAGTATCGTCTAAATCAAAGGTAATGCAGCGTATCATTTCTGGCTCTTTTTCCGTGCGCGAGGGTGAGCACCTTCGTACACTTTCATTAAATGTTGGAAATCTAAGTGAGTGTAGATTTGTGTTGTGGATATATCCTCATGTCCTAAGAGCTCTTGTACGGCACGTAGGTCACTACTGGATTCAAGTATATGACTAGCAAAACTATGACGGAGTCTATGCGGGTGAACTTTACCATTCACACCTAGATATTTACCCCAATAGTCCATCCGCTGCTGCACCGAGCGAACCGTAATACGGCTACCACGCTTACTCACAAAGAGCGCATTCTCATCATAGCTAGCCAATTCGTGACGCACATCTAGCCAGCGATCTAAGGCTTCAAGTGCCTTCCGCCCTATGGGCAACTCACGTTCTTTACGGCCTTTACCTACAACTCGCAGACTTCCCTCTGAGAGGTCTAAACTATATAGATCTATTGCCACCAGCTCTGAGACACGCAGTCCAGATGAATACATAAGTTCCATCATTGCGGCATCACGAGCAGATATATTATCGGTTACGGGTACATCGAGCAGCGTTCCCATCTGATCAACATCGAGTGTAGAGGGTAACTTACGCGGTGATTTAGGCGCTTGAACGGCTGCAGCAGGATTTTGTTCTACGACCGATTCTCGAGAGAGAAAATTATAGAAACTACGGATAGCTGACAGAGAGCGCTGAATGCTGCTACCGGCCAGATCTTTACGGTGTAGTTGCACGACGTACTGACGAATATGTTTAACCTCAACCGAAGACCATTCAGCCAGTGATTGTTGCTCAGTAAAATCGAGTAGTTTGTTGAGATCGCGACTGTAATTATCGAGGGTGTGAGGAGAGAGCTGGCGTTCAGTCGCTAGGTAATGAAGAAACTGCTCTAACAGCGCTTCTTTCAACTCTCTCCCCTATCTTTCTTTAGTGATCCTGCTGACGCAGAATACGAGAAGCTACGCGGCTTAATACTTCACCAACATAGCTTAGCAATACTGTGCCTTGGCTACTGGTAAAATAGTTTGCATCGAAGCTACCAATTGCCAATAAACCTAAAGTTTCGCCCTGTACTAAGGGTACAACTGCAGCGGATTGAACTTTGATAGCTTCATCACCAAAAATGAATTCATTTTCAGCATCAGACAGACGTCCACAGCTCGGCAGATTAGTCCCGACCAAACTATCAATCACTGCCGCATCTTCACGCAATGTCAGGCGCAGGTTATTCACATCTAGAGGTTTGCTCGTGAACAAGATCAACGCTGTGCTATCGCTAGCAAAGTCTTGGCATAAGCTTTCATCAATCGCGACAGCGATATCATCCAGCGTTTCAGCTTCCAGTAATGCCAATACCATACGTTTAGTCTTTTCGAACTGCAGATCATTATGTCGTGCAATGTCGATCAGATCAGAAAGGTGCGCTGTTAGGTTCTGGTTTTTTTCACGCAGAACCGTGGTCTGACGCTCAACCAAAGAGACAGCTCGACCTGTTTCATGAGGTACGTGTAATTTTTCCAGTAATTTTGCATTACCTGTGAAAAAGTCAGGGTGTTGCTGGAGGTATTCCGCTACCTGAGCTTCGCTAATCTGTCCTGTTTCTTCACTCATACGAAGATCTGTCCTTCATAAACCGTTGTTGCTGGCCCTGTCATAATAACGGGATGGCCTTCACCCTGCCACTCGATCTCAAGATCGCCACCAGGAAGATGAACTGTCACAGGCATATCGAGCAGGCCTCGCAATTTTCCTGCAACAACCGCGGCGCAAGCACCGGTACCACAAGCAATCGTTTCACCAACGCCACGCTCAAATACACGCAAATTAACTTCATTGCGCGCCAATACCTGCATAAAACCTATATTCGCTTTTGCAGGGAAGCAGGTATGAGGCTCTAGCACTGGGCCTAGTGTTTCTACTGGCGCTGTTTCGGTGTTATCCACAACCAAAACACCATGGGGGTTACCCATAGATACCGCACTTAATTCAACTGTTTCAGCTGCGCCTTGATGGTCAACCTCAACAGGGTAAGTAATTGCTTGCTGGTCGGCCGCAAAAGGGATCTCTGAAGGCTGTAATATAGGCTGACCCATATTGACCTCAACTCGCTTATCTTCGCGAATCTTCAGGCACATACGGCCATTAGCCGTCTGCACGACAACTTCAGACTTACCAGTTAAACGCTTATCGCGAACAAACTTGGCGAAGCAACGAGCACCATTACCGCAGTTTTCAACTTCTGAACCGTCTTGGTTGAAGATACGGTAACGGAAATCCACATCTGGATCTGAAGGTGGCTCAACGATTAATAGCTGATCGAATCCAACACCAAAGTTACGATCACCAAGCTTTTTTACCAGTTTAGGCGTAACTTTTACGCGCTGGGTCACTAGATCCAGCACCATAAAGTCATTACCCAAACCGTGCATTTTGGTAAAACGGACTAACATCAATAACCCCTAACGATCCTTAGGTAACAGCTGTTCACCCTTAACTAGATCAGCTAGCGTTTCACGCTGGCGAATCAGGTGGAATTGATTGTCATCTACCATTACTTCCGCAGGACGACCACGGCTGTTGTAGTTAGATGCCATCACAAAGCCATAAGCGCCTGCAGAACAAACAGCGAGTAAATCACCAGCTTCTAGTGTTAGCGCACGATCTTTACCTAAGAAGTCACCCGTTTCACAAACAGGACCTACAAGATCCCATTGTTTCTCTTCACCACCTTCGCGCAACATTACCGGAACAATCTCCTGATAAGCGCTGTATAAAGATGGACGGATCAAGTCATTCATTGCACCATCAATGATTGCGAAATTCTTCTCACCAGTACACTTCAAAAACTCAACACGAGTCAGCATTACACCCGCATTGGCCGCGATAGAACGACCAGGCTCAAAAATCAGTTCAAGATCACGACCTTCAACTTTCTTAAGAACTTCAGAAATATACTCTTGAGGCGTTGGAGGCACTTCATCGGTGTAACAAACACCTAGACCACCGCCCAAATCCAAATGCTTAATTGTGATGCCTTGCTCAGCTAACTGATCAACTAGTACCAATACACGATCGAGTGCATCTAGAAATGGAGTAACTTCCGTTAGCTGACTGCCGATGTGGCAATCCATACCGACAACATCAACATTTTCCATCTGAGCCGCGCGGCCATAAATGCGTACAGCTTCATCAATATCGATACCAAACTTATTCTCTTTTAAACCTGTAGAGATATAAGGGTGCGTACCTGCATCTACGTCTGGGTTCACACGGAATGAGATCGCAGCTACTTTGCCTTCAGCGCCAGCGACTTCGTTTACACGCTCAAGCTCAGCTTCTGACTCAATGTTAAAGCAACGAATACCTACTTCCAGTGCTCGAGCGATCTCTGCTGGCTGTTTACCAACACCAGAGAAAACAACTTTGGAAGCATCGCCACCTGCACGTAGAACACGTTCTAGCTCACCGGCAGATACGATATCGAAACCTGCACCTAAACGCGCAAGTACATTTAGCACTGCAATGTTGGAGTTAGCTTTTACGGCATAACAAACTAATGAATCATGCCCTTCTAATGCATCCGCGTATGCTAGGTAAGCACGCTCAAGTGCATCTCGAGAATACACATAGGTTGGTGTACCAAACTCTTCGGCAACGCGTGTTAAAGCAATTTCTTCACAGCAGAGCTGCCCATTTTTATATTCGAATGAATCCATGAAAATTCTCTTACTTCTGCTGTGACTTTTTCTGATTTTCTGCATCAGGCAGATACAAAGGGCCTTTCTGGCCACATCCACCCAGTACTAACATACTAAGCAGGACAACTAATCCAATTCGTTTGGTCTGCGTTTTCACAGTGGGAATCCCATTAAACGGTCTAATTCTTCGATTATACCTAGTTCACAGCGATTTAATAAAAACGTTTTGCATATCCAGGTAGATATACAGAAAAAAACTCCCTTTTTATCGATAATTTTGAGAGTTAATGAGAACCATTCTTCGGCTTTTATCTATTGCTTGATATACTTCGCCTCTATAAACACGATTTCAAGGCAATAGCGCCGGAGTAAACATGACTGAAAGCGAATTTAACGATCTGGTTGATGAAACATTAGAACAGATTGAAGAAGTGCTAGATGATGCAGAAACCGATATTGATGTTCAGTTCGGCGGTGGAATCTTAACGATCATCTGTGAAAACCGCACTCAGCTTATTTTTACCCGTCAGGCTCCTGTTAAACAACTATGGTTGGCAACCAAGAGCGGTGGTTTCCACTTTGACTATGATGAAAGCCTTAACAGCTGGGTTTTGGATAGCGATGGTCAGAAGCTTGAAGACTTCTTCGGCAAAGCCTTTGCTGAACAAGCAGGCGAAACTCTGACGTTTGATCTAACTGGAGCTTAATATGTCATTTTCAAATGCGCTACAACGCCACTTTGACACCTTCAACCAGTTAGACAAAATTGCTGCTGATAGCCAGCTTCTGGCCGATCAAATTGAGCAATGTTTCGACCAAGACGGCAAATTGATCTTTATGGGTAACGGTGGCAGCGCAGCCGACAGCCAACACCTAGCAGCTGAGTTTGTTGTACGTTACAAGGCAGAACGTCGCCCACTAGCAGCGATAGCACTTACGGTTGACACATCGATTCTTACCGCTCACAGCAACGACTACAGTTATGATTCTGTGTTCACTCGTCAGCTACAAGCATTAGCCAAGCCTGAAGACCTTATCATCGGCATTTCGACTTCTGGCAACAGTGCTAACGTCATTGATGCGATTGAAGCGGCGAAAGAGATCGGTTGCACCACATGGGCCTGGACAGGCTCTCATGGCGGTAAGCTAAACGATATTGCCGACCACCTAATCCGCGTACCATCCGATGAAACAGCGCGCATCCAAGAAGCCCACATTTTTGTAGGGCACTGGTTGTGCGAAGAGATGGACAGACGAACCACTAGCAACGCCTAATGGTTCGTACGCATTAATTTCTATTAATGCAGACCCGCTCAGTCAAGGCGTATAAACGATCCAATGCGCCTTGATTTTCCCTCACAAATGCCTGACCTAACTCGCCAATTCTCTCTCTTTCAGCAGGCGCTTGTATCAATTTCTCGATCTGTTGCTGCAATGCAGTTTCATCTTCGACTACAACCAACCCGCCAGCTTCTCGTAACGAGTCGCAAATAATTTGGAAGTTAAAGAAGTGTGGCCCCATAACAACGGCTTTCTTTAAAACTGCTGGCTCCAATGGATTATGCCCACCACGCTCAATTAAACTACCGCCAACAAACGCAATATCAGCCGCTGCTAACAGTTTCATAAGTTCACCCATAGTGTCGCCAAGATACACTTGAGTTTTAGGGCTCGGCTGTTGACCTAAGCTACGACGCGCCAACTTAAAGCTTTGCTGTTTTATAAGCTCTGCAACCCCGTCAAATCGTTCCGGGTGGCGAGGAACAATGACCAGCAATAGCTCCGGAGTCCTCTCCAATAGCTTGTGATATACATTTAAGATCGCACTTTCTTCCCCTTCATGCGTACTGGCAGCAATAAAGACTGGTCGATCTAAACCCCACATTTCTCGCAGGGCTGCAGCCAAACGCTCACTCCCTTCTGGAGCTGAGACATCAAACTTAATGGAACCTGTTACCTCCAAAGCGCTCTTTGGAAGACCTAAATCCACGAAGCGCTGACCATCAACGCTATTTTGCGCAGCTATCTTACTGATCTGCTTTAGCATCTGATCAGCCATCTTGCTGAAACGAGCATAGCCCTTTGCAGATCTCGCTGATAAACGTGCATTTGCGACTAACACAGGCACATCGTGTTTGGCACAACCTGCAATCATGTTTGGCCATAATTCCGTTTCAACAACCACACAACTGCGCGGTTTCACATTGGAAAGAAAACGATTGATCGCACAAGGCGTATCATAAGGACAGTAATAGTGAGTCACACTATCACCGAAGGTGTCTATGATTCGCTCCGCGCCCGTTGGTGTCATAGTAGTCATCACAATGGGCAGCTGCGGATAGCGGGCTTGTATCAGTTTAACGAGAGGAATAATCGCCAGTGCCTCACCGACAGAAACAGCATGAATCCACAAAGGGCGATCGTCAAAAGCTGGCGATTGGAAAAACCCAAGTCGCTCTTGCCAACGCTGGCGATAAGCGGGCGCTTTACGTCCTCGCAACCATAACTTCAGTAAAATAAACGGTAGAGCGATATAAAACAGGCAAGTATAGAGAGTGCGATTCATAAAAAGTAAGCACATCAGTCGACAATAAAGTCGACTAGTATAACACGCATCGGCTAGCTCCTAAGCGCCCCCATGCTTATAATGCCGTCTATGAATACACTTAAACTTGATCTCGTAATCGTGGGCGGCGGCGTTGCTGGCCTTTGGCTTCTCAATAGAGCAGTAAAAGATGGCTTAAATGCCATTTTGCTGGAAAAAGACACCTTAGGAGGCGGACAGACCATCCGCGCACAAGGGATCATTCATGGCGGTACTAAGTATGCACTAAACGGCGTACTGACCCAAGCATCCAATACAATCAAAGAGATGCCACAACGCTGGCGTGATTGCCTAAATGGCAACGGCGAAGTAGACCTCACCTCGGTAGAAGTCTTATCTGAAGCTCACTATATGTGGTCTAAAGGCTCTTTAGGCTCTCGCATGACTACCTTCTTTGCGACCAAAGCCTTTCGCGGACGTGTTGAAGAGGTGTCGAAATCAGATCGCCCTAAAGTGTTTTCCAATTCCAAATTTAAAGGGTCTCTCTACCGTTTGAATGAACTGGTATTAAACGTACCAACCGTGATTGATGCACTGAGAGCACCTGTTGAAGATCGCATATTCAAAGCGGATCTAAACCAAGCTGAAATCCAGGTTCAGGATCAACAGGTTCAGAGTATCACCTTTAAGGAGCATGACCTAACACTGAAAACTGCTCAGTTAGTGCTGACCTCAGGTGAAGGCTACGAATCTATTGCTAGTCAATTATCGCTCGAGCAGCCTGAGATGCAAAAACGGCCTCTGCATATGGTAATGGTCAAGCACGATCATAATTTGCCTACGTTTGCCCACTGTATTGGTACTGGTAGTAAACCGGTGGCAACGATTACCACACACCCTTGCAGTGATGGCAAACAAGTTTGGTACCTTGGCGGCGATGTGGCAGAAACTGGTTTAGATCGCACTCCAACTGAACAGATTGAATTTGCTAAAAAGGCATTAACAGACCTGCTACCTTGGGTCGATCTTTCTAATGCTCAATGGAGTACATTCCATGTCAATCGTGCTGAACCAAAGCAATCATCTCTATCAAGGCCCGACTCTGCTTTTGCTCAGAAAGTCGGCAATTGCATCGTGGCTTGGCCAACTAAACTAGCGCTATCACCCGATCTCGCTGATCAGGTACTACCACTATGCGAGAAAGTATCGTCTGATACTGACCTTTCACCTCTAAAAGTACTTCCTAAGCCAGAAACAGCACAACCTCTATGGGAGAGTGAGTTTTGATTAAACGTGAGCTAGCTCAAACAGGTTTAAAAATCTCACCCATCGGCCTAGGCACAGTAAAGATCGGTCGAGATAAAGGCGTGAAGTATCCAACAGGGTTCACCATTCCTGATGACAAAGCAGTGCTTGATTTAATCGCACAAGCTCAAGATTTAGGCATCAACCTGATCGATACAGCCCCTGCTTATGGCAATAGCGAAGAGCGCTTGGGGCCTTTGCTTAAAGGGCAGCGTAACGACTGGGTTATCTGTTCAAAAGTTGGTGAAGAGTTTGACAATACGACTGGTGAATCCGGCTTCAATTTCACACCGGAGCATGTGCAATACAGCGTCGAGCGTAGTCTAAAACGCTTACACACT
This sequence comes from Neptuniibacter sp. QD48_11, assembly GCF_047778095.1. Classification (GTDB taxonomy): domain Bacteria; phylum Pseudomonadota; class Gammaproteobacteria; order Pseudomonadales; family Balneatricaceae; genus Neptuniibacter. Next base: position 307,387 of record NZ_CP180551.1, on the reverse strand, counting down.
GATTATATTGATATGTTACTGGTGCACTCTGATGGAAATGATGTAGAGATCATCAGCAAATACGGCATTTTAGATGTTCTAGAGGAGTTAAAACAGTCAGGCAAGATCCGCGCGACTGGCATGTCGACTAAAACGGTTGAAGGCGGATTATTAGCTTTAGAGAAATCTGATTGCGCGATGGTGACCTACAATTTGAACCATCGAGATGAGGAAGCGGTACTGGACTATGCAGCCCAAAATAATAAAGGCATACTGCTTAAGAAGGCACTCGCTTCGGGTCATATCTGCCTAGATCAAAGCCAAGACCCTATTCAAGCAAGTTTTGATTTTATCTATGCCCATCCTGGCGTGACATCAGCCATTATTGGCACAATCAATCCCAAGCATCTAGCGAGTAATGTGAACGCGGCTAATACCGCGCTCAATAAACTTTCGATCTAAGCTAGCTTAACCAGATTGCGATAGCCGACTATTCGTCGCTATCGCCCTGAATTTTTTCAACAATGGCTGTAGTAGAGCAGTTATCAAGGAAAGAAAGCACTCTAACCTCACCACCATAGCTACGCACAAACTCACCGCCAACAACACCTTCAATGCCGTAGTCGCCGCCTTTAACTAAGACATCCGGTTTCACTTGTTCCAGCAAACGTTCAGGGGTATCTTCAGTAAAGTACAGCACCCAATCGACCGCTTCCAAACCAGATAATACAGCCATTCGACGCTCAACCGGATTAATAGGGCGGCCCGGTCCTTTTAAGCGACTAACGGATTCATCACTATTGATCGCTAAGACAAGACGATCGCCTTGGGCTCTTGCTTGCTCAAGATAACCAACATGACCCGCATGTAGAATATCGAAGCAACCATTAGTAAATACAATACTCTCGCCTGCAGCACGAGCATCAGCTAACGCAATTAGTAACTGCTCTTCGGTCACCACACCGCGCTCAGCACCTTGTTCTTTACTCACCGCACGTCGCAGTTCTGGAGCGCTGATAGCCGCAGTACCCAATTTACCAACAACAATACTCGCCGCAATATTCGATAAAGCCACTGCATTAGTGAGTTCTTCACCCGCTGCTAAAGCTGAAGCAAGTGTTGAGATAACTGTATCGCCAGCACCTGTTACATCGAACACTTCACGCGCACGCGCAGGGAAATGAACTTCATCACCTTCAGCAGGAATCAAAGTCATACCATGCTCACTGCGGGTCACTAGCAAAGCGTCTAGTTCAAGCTCTTTCGCTAACGCCTGTCCTTTAGAAACAAGTTCTTCATCAGATGCACAATGTCCAACAATTGCTTCAAACTCGGACAGGTTAGGCGTCAATAAGGTTGCACCGCGATACTTACTAAAGTCACTGCCTTTAGGGTCAACCAGCACAGGTACATTTCCTGCTTTTGCCGCATTAATTAAACCTTGGCAATCAGACAGAGTGCCTTTACCGTAATCAGACAGCACCAACACGCCAACATTACCTAATAAAGGTTCTAATTCTGATTGGATACTTTTGCTGTGTTCAGCAGAGAAAGCTTCTTCAAAATCTAAGCGAATCAACTGTTGGTGACGACTGATAATGCGCAACTTAGTGATCGTTGGCTCTTCTTCGGTAATCGAAAAAGCACAGTTCACTCGAGCTGAGGTTAGCTGCTTCTGAAGTGCTTCACCTGCTTCATCTTTACCCACTAAACCGACTAAAGAAACACCTGCCCCTAGAGCAGTTACATTCAATGCCACGTTAGCAGCGCCACCTGGGCGATCTTCATTCTGCTCAACTTTTACCACTGGCACCGGTGCTTCTGGCGAAATTCTTGAGGTCGGCCCATGCCAATAACGATCTAGCATTAGGTCCCCTACTACTAGAACCTGTGCTTTATCAAAACGTGGCATATTGATTTTCATTCAATTTCTCCGTGACTAAGATGCTCAGTCATTTTCAGTAAACTGCTTCTGGTAAAGATCCGCATACATTCCACCTTGCTCTAAAAGCTCCGCATGCGACCCTTTCTCCATAATTTGGCCTTGATCCATCACAACAATCTGGTCTGCTGACTCTATAGTTGAAAGCCGATGTGCGATTACCAAGGTTGTTCGCCCTTTCATGACGTTTTCTAAGGCCGCTTGGATATGACGTTCTGACTCAGTATCCAAGGCTGACGTTGCCTCATCAAGAATAAGGACTGGGGCATTTTTCAATATGGCACGTGCAATCGCTATACGTTGACGTTGACCACCCGATAGTTTGGTACCTTTTTCACCCACATGTGTATCTAATCCGTCAGGCATTCGCTCAACAAACTCCATCACATGGGCTGCACGAGCAGCGTCTACAATCTCTGACTCGCCGATATCCGAATCGGCACCATAGGCGATATTATCTCGAATGGTGCCATCAAATAGGAAAACGTTTTGGGTCACTAATGCGATTTGTGATCGTAAAGAGACCAACTCGTAGTCATCTAGTTTATGTCCGTTTAGCAGAATAGCTCCGCTCGTCGGTTCATAAAAACGAGGAATCAAACTTGCCAACGTTGATTTACCACTACCTGATCGACCTACGAGAGCCACTGTTTGCCCTGGTTTCACTTCAAGATTTAGACGATTAAGGACGGGTTTATTTGGCAGATAAGAGAAACAAAGATCTTTAAACTCAAGACGACTACTTCCTGTATCAGTCTTAGCAACCAGACTTCCAGTGTTTTCTTCTTCGGATTCATCTACTAATTCAAAGATACTTTTTGCAGCAGCAATACCCCGCTGAATAGCACTATTAACTTCGGTTAATGCACGAAGAGGCTTGGCAATCAGGCCCGCTGCAATAATAAACGCAATAAACTGTCCAGCAGTCATATCGTTATTCATCATTGGGTGCAGAGCTAAGAAAATCAGGAGGGCTAAGGCACTGGAAACAATAATCTGAACAATAGGAACACTTAAACCTTCAGTGAACGCCAGTTTCAGGCTTTGACGCAAATTCTGACCACTAGCTTGCGCAAAACGCTCTCGTTCGTTGTCGCAGCCTCCAAATGTACGGACAATCTGAACGCCTTGAACATTTTCAGAAGCGACGTGCGTTACATCCCCCATTGAATCTTGAATTCGATGGCCTAAACGGCGAAATCGCTTAGATGCGATCATTACAACCAAAGCAATTAAAGGAGATACCGCTACAAAAACAAGAGTCAGCTGCCAATTCAGATAAAGCAGATAACAAAACAGGCCTATAACTGTCATACCTTCTCGGACAGTCACTTTCAGAGAATCGGTAGCGGCCGTTGTTACTTGCTCAACATTGTATGAAATTTTGGAAAGAATATGGCCTGATGAGTTATTGTGGAAATAATCCAGCGGTATTTGTAGCAACTTATCAAACATCACAAGCCTAAGCTGATGTACTACATTACGCGCCACATATGCGGTAAAAAAATTACCCATAAAGGTACCAATTCCACGGGCAACGGCAATGCCAATCACAGCTAATGGACCATAAATATATGTCCCCTCTTTAGCCTCGCTGATGGCATCAATCAAATACTCCATCAATGCAGCAAAACCAGTTTGAGCACCGGCATAGAGAATAAATCCCAAGATTCCCAATAAAAAAGGTAGCCAATAAGGGCGAACATAGGTCAAAAGACGAAAATAAATTTTCATCCCCAAACCTTTTTCTTGGTCATTATTAGACATAGATGAGTATAAATCCTCAGAAATTAGGCCGGCATTATAACCTGACGATCTAACTTCCCCAACCTTCTCGCTGGCTGACGAACAAAGACACACGTATAATCAGCCGCTTATTGATCAAGATCTGATTGACTGTGAATAAAACTGAATCCTTTTTAACCCCCAAATACTGGCCAACTTGGCTAGGTGTTTTTCTACTTAGAATGCTTGCTTTACTGCCTTTTAAAATGGGTTTAGCTTTCGGCCGTCTTCTGGGTATTGCTCTTTACTATTTACTGCCAAAGCGCCGACACATCACGAATGTTAACTGCCAGCTATGTTTCCCAGAACTCAACGAGACGGAGCGTAACCAATTTGTTAGGGATGTGTTCAAAAATAACAGCATCGGTTTAGTAGAGACCGCTTGGTCATATTGGGGCAACAAAAAAGCTCTACAAGAGCGCACAGAATATCGCGGCTTTGAATTACTAGATGATGCATTGAGCCAAGGGCGGGGCGTCATCTTACTTGGCGCCCATTATTCTCACTTAGATTTAGGCGGCATGCTCTTTTCTGGACATGGCGCTCCACTAATCTCTATGTACCGCCAACACAATAATCCGTTAATGGAAAAAACAATCCACCAAGGGCGTGCTTCGTTTAGCCGCCCTATTGAGCGAAAACAGTTACGAGAAATTATTCGCTGTCTCAAGAAAAACCAGGTTGTTTGGTATGGACCTGATCAAGACATGGGTCATAAAACATCGGTATTTGTGCCTTTCTTTGGCCAAACAGCAGCTACCGTGACAGCTAC